>DASUUL010000018.1:0-8812 GCA_036374115.1 Acidimicrobiia bacterium
TGCGCTGGATCCCGTTGACCGACGACTACCAGCTCGATCTCACGGAGCTCCCTCGGCTCCTCGACGGCGCCAAGCTCCTGTCGATCACCGCCATGTCGAACGTGCTCGGGACGATCAACGAGATCCGCCCGCTCGCCGATGCCGCCCACGCCGCCGGGGCCCTCGTCCTCGTCGACGCCGCTCAAGCCGCCCCGCACCTCCCGGTCGACGTCCAGGCGTGGGATGCCGACTTCGTGGGCGTCACCGCGCACAAGATGCTCGGCCCCAGCGGCATCGGCGCGCTGTGGGCCCGGGAGACACTGCTCGACGCTATGCCGCCGTTCCTCGGGGGCGGCGAGATGATCACCGACGTGCGCCTCGACGGGTTCACCCCCAACGAGCTGCCGTGGAAGTTCGAGGCGGGCACACCCGCGATCACCGAGGCGGTCGGCTGGGGTGCGGCGGTCGACTACCTGTCGACCATCGGCATGGACGCCGTTCGTCTCCACGAGAAGCAGATCACGGGGTACGCGCTCAAGGCGCTCGACGATCGGTTCGAGCGCCGCCTCCGGATCTACGGCCCTCGCGACCCCGAAGTCCGCGGCGGGGCGGTCTCGTTCCTGTTCGACCGCATCCACGCCCACGACATCTCCCAGGTCCTCGACGAGGACGCGGTGTGCGTGCGCGCCGGTCACCACTGCGCCAAGCCCCTGATGCGCCTGCTCGGCGTACCGGCCACGACGCGGGCGTCGTTCTACGTCTACAACGACGAGGCCGACGTCGATGTGCTCGTCGATGCGCTCGCCGGCGCCGAGAAGTTCTTCGCCATCTAGCTAGGCTGCGAACGCCATGCCCGGACTCGAGGACCTGTACCGCGAGATCATCCTCGACCACTACCGCGCGCCTCGGAACCAGGGAGAGCTCCCGGTCCCGCCGGCGCGCAAGGTGGAGGCGTTCAACCCCCTGTGCGGCGACGAGGTGATCCTCTTCCTCGACATCGACAACGGCGAGGTGCGCGACCTCAAGATCTCGGGCCAGGGCTGCTCGATCAGTCAGGCGTCGTCGTCGATGATGAGCGCGGCGGTGAAGGGGAAGTCCGTCGACGACGTCCGCCGCCTGATCCGCGCGTTCAAGGCGCTCATGTCGATCCACGAGTCGAAACTCGAGGGCGAGAGCGACGGCTCCGACCTGACCCGCGAGCTCGAGGGCGTCCGCCTCGGCGACCTCGAGGCGCTCCAGGGCGTCGTGAAGTTCCCCGTGCGCATCAAGTGCGCGACCCTGGCCTGGAACGCTCTCCAGCAGGGCCTCGACGAGGCCGCCGAGCCGCCGCCCTAGCCGTTCCCCCAGGGTCGAGGCCCTGGCGTCCGGATTCCGGACTCCGAGGCCTCGAGCCGGGGACTGTGAACTGTGACCTGTGTCCGGTCGGGGCGAAATCCCGGCCCCGGGCCAGTTCTCGGGTTCGTAGCATGCGTGACACGGGCATGAAACCGGTGGCGGCTAGGTTGCACCGGGGTAACCAGGAGCGACGGGCCCGTTCAGCGGGGCCCGCATGACCGCGAGACCGTACGACGGGGAGGGCTGATGGACCCGCAGGACCGACTGATCACCCTGATCGACGAGGCTCTCGAGCGCTTCGGCAGCCGCGACCTCGTCGCGGGGGCGGAGGTCCTCGACTTCCTCCTCGACCTGCGTCTCTCGCTCCTCCAGCCCGACCCCTTCGAGCAGCTGCTCGAGGAGGAGCGCCAGCCCACCGGCTGACCCTCGCTCGGCGCCGGCGGCTACGCCACGAACTCTCGCACCAGGGCCGCGAGCTCGGCGGGCTTCTCGAACGGCAACCAGTGGGCAGCGCCCTCGACGACCTCGAGGCGGGCCCCGGGGACCTCGGCCGCGTACGTCTCGGCGTGCACCGCCGGCACCATCCCGTCACGGGCGCCGCGGATCACCAGCGTGGGCGCGGCGATGCGGCGGAGGCGGCCCCGCAACTTGGGGTTGTGCAGGTAGGGGTCCCAGCCGAGCTTGGCCGTGGCCGACATCGCCTTCCACATCGGGAGCACCATCTCGATCGGGATCTCGACCTGCCGGCCGACGTCGCCGGTGAAGTCGTCCATCGCGTGCATCGCCGCCGCGATCGGGTGCGTCTGGTCGGCGAAGAGCATCTCGGCGAGCTCCCCCGCCCCGCGCCCGAACATCTCCGCGATCGGCGCGCCCTCGATGTAGAGCCCGACGGGGTTCACGAGGACGAGCCGGCCGACCTTCTCCGGATAGCGCGTCGCGAGCTCGGCGCCCATCCATCCTCCGAGCGAGAGGCCGACGACGGCGGGGGCGTCGAGGCCGAGGAGGTCCCACACGTCGAGCAGGTGGAAGACCGCGTCCTCCATCCCGTCGATCGCCTCGATGCCCTCCGAATCGCCGTAGCCGGGAAACACCGGCACGAGCACCTCGAACGAGTCGGCGAGCTCCTCGAGGGCGGCATGGGTCGACTCGCCGCCGGCGGAGTGCAGGTAGACGAGGGGTCGGCCCGACCCGGCCCGGAGGAGCTGGACCTTCCCGACGGCGGTGTCGAGCGCCTCTTCGACCAAGGTCTGGGGCATCGCGTTCCTCACGCCACCTTCGCCTGCGGGCGATACACCGGTTCGCCGTCGGGGAACTCGGCTCGCAACTTCGGCATCACCTGGTCCGCGAACAGCGCCATGTTCTTGCGCGTCAGGTGGTCGGGCAGGCTGCCCAACTGGAAGAGGCCGAGCAGGTTCCCGGCCCCCAGCTCGCGCAGGGACTCGATGAGCTGCCCGGCGACGGTCTCGGGTGAGCCGACGATCGCGTATCGACCCTCGACGATCTGGTCCCAGTTGTCGACGTTGAGCATGAATGTGCCTGCCGACTTGAGGATGCTGGCGAGCGAGCGCGCCGACGTGTAGCCGGGCGGTTGGATGGTGATGCCGGGCAACAGCCGCTTCACGAAGTACCACAGGTGTTCCTCGTACTCCCGGCGCGCCTGCTCGTCGGTCTCGGCCACGTAGATCGGGAGCAGCCAGCCGTACTGCCGCGGGTCGGCCTCGTAGCCCTCGGCCTCGCACGCGTCGCGGAACATCGAGAAGTAGCGCTTGAAGACGTCGATGTGGAAATACGGGATGCCCATGTACGCGTACCGCTGCCGAGCCACGAACTCCATCGTCTCGACCGATCCCGCACCCGGGATCCAGATCTCGGGATGCGGCTGCTGGATCGGGCGCGGCCACGGGTTGACGTACCGGATGCGGTAGTGCTTGCTCACCCACTCGAACGGGCCCGGCTCCGTCCACGCCTTCACGATGAGATCGTGCGATTCCTGGAACCGCTCGCGCGCGTGCGCGGGATTGACCGAGAACGAGTAGTACTCGGGGCCGCCGCCGACGACCATGCCCGCGATCAGCCGACCGTCGCTGATCACATCGATCATGGCGAACTCCTCGGCGACACGCGTCGGCGGGTCGTAGAGGGGCAGGGCGTTGCCCACCACCGCGATCTTCACCCGCGTCGTCTGGCGGGCCAGGATCGACGCGATCAGGTTCGGCGACGGCATGTTCCCGTAGGCGTTCTGGTGATGCTCGTTGACGCACACGCCGTCGAAGCCGAGCTCCTCGGCGTACAGGAGCTGGTCGAGGTACGTGTTGTACAGCTCGTGACCGAGGCGGGGGTCGTAGAGCTCGTTGGGGCAGGTGACCCAGGCGGGGCCCTCGTAGTCGGGCGCGAGCTGCGTGTACGGCATCAGGTGGAACGCGAAGAACCGCACCCGCCACCCCCCTGGCTCGGCTCCGGCGGACGAGTCGACCCGCCGCGGCCACCCTACTCAGCTTGACTGCGCGGTCAAGTTTGCCGGCGCACGCTACGATCCGTGGCTGCTGTGCCCCGTGGAGGCGTCTGATAAGCCGTGAGGAAGCTGTTCCGCCCCCGAGTGCTGGTGAGCCTCCTGGCGGCCGTCGTCGCTATCGGCGGTGTCGCCGCCGCCGGCGCGCTCCTGCGCGAGGACCCGGCGCCGCGGGTCGAGGCGGCGCCGGCGCCGGCGCCGAGCAGCACCACCACCACGACGACCACCACGACCGCGCCGCCCACGACGACCACCACGCTTCCGCCCGACACCATCATCCAGCCCGCGCCGGTCGATCTGCCCCCGGTGCCGTGGGAAGGCTGGGGGCCGGGCGCCCGGGCGCCCGAGATCCAGGCCTACGAGCAGCGCCTGGCCGACCTGCGCTTCGACCCCGGCCCGATCGACGGGGTGTTCGACCAGTCGACCGTGTACGCCATGCAGGGCGTGCAGAAGATCGCCGGCTTCCCGACCAGCGGGCGTATCGGGCCGGGCGAGGAGCCGTACCTCGAGACGTTCCAGTTCCCGGCGCCGCTGCAGGTGGGCGGCGAGCCGAACCGCACCGAGGTCGACATCACCAAGCAGGTGGTGACGCTCTACGAGCACTACCAGCCCCGGCTGATCACCACGATGTCGAGCGGATCGGGCGAGCACTACTGCTACAACTCGCCTCGCGACAACCCGACCGAGCGCATCTGCGAATACGCCTACACACCGTCGGGTCGCTACACCTACTACTACTTCTACGACGGCTGGCATAAGTCACCGCTCGGCCAGCTCTACAACCCCTACTACTTCAACAAGGGCATCGCGGTCCACGGCTACGAGGACGTGCCCGTGTACCCGGCGTCGCACGGCTGTGTGCGGATCCCGATGCACATCGCCGAGTACTGGAATACGCTGGTGAACAACGACGACCCCGTGTACGTCTTCGGCGGCCAGGAGGCGGTCATCACTTCGCGCGAGCCGCTGGGAGGCTCGGCGTCCCCGCCGCCCGCGGATCCCGACCCCATCCCGCCGCCGGGCGAACCCGCGCCCCCACCTCCGCCGGAACCGGCACCGCCACCGCCGGAGCCGGTGCTGCCGACCACGCCGTCGCTCCCGACGCCGTAGCGCTCCGCACGCCCGCCTGCTCGTCGGGACGGCCTCAGGCGAGGGGGTCGGCAAAGGGGTTCGACGGGTCCCCGAGCGTCGGGTCGGCGAACGGATCCGTCTCGGCCGGCGCCTCGACCGTCAGCTCCTCGACGCCGAGCTCGGCGGCCAGACCCTCGTAGCCGGTGCGCTCGAGGGTCGCGGCCAGCTCGGGGCCGCCGGTGGCCACCACCCGCCCGCCCATCAGGATGTGCACGCGGTCGGCGCGCAGCTCGTGCAGCAGCCGCGCGTAATGCGTGATCGCGAGCACGCCGAGCCCGGTCTCCTCGGTCATCGCCTCGATCCGCCGGGCGACGTCTCGCAGCGCGTCGACGTCGAGACCGGAGTCGATCTCGTCGAGCACCGCGAACGTGGGCTCGAGCACGGCGAGCTGGAGCGTCTCGGCCCGCTTCTGCTCCCCACCGGAGAACTCGACGTTCACACCCCGGCTGAGGAACTGCTCCGCGACGGCGAGGCGCTCGGCTTCGCGGGCCAGGCGAACGTCCAGCCCGTCGGTGTCACCGTTACGCTGGCGCAGCCCGCTCTCGAGGAGGTCGCCGAGGCGGACGCCCGGCACCTCGACCGGGTACTGCATCGCGAGGAACAGGCCGTGCGCGGCCCGCTCCCACGTCGGCAGCCCCAGCAGCTCCTCCCCGTCGACGGTGACGGAACCGGCGGTCACCTCGTAGTCGCCCCGGCCCATGAGCACGTGCGCGAGCGTCGACTTCCCGGAGCCGTTCGGCCCCATGAGCGCGTGCACCTCGCCCGAGGAGACCTCGAGGTCGACACCGCGCAGGATCTCGTGCCCGCCGGCAGTGGCGTGCAGGTCGCGGATCGTGAGCGTGCTCACGGGAGCTTCACCAGCACGTCGTCGCCCTCGACCCGCACCTCGTACACGGGGACGGGCTGGGTGGCGGGGAGCGTCTGGGGGGCTCCGCTCTCGAGCGAGAACGTCGAGCCGTGCTTGGGACACTCGATCTCTCGGTCGTCCTCCCACACGTCTCCTTCGGAGAGCGAGTAGTCGGCGTGCGAGCACTCGTCGCCGATCACGTACCAGTCGTCGCCGATCCGAACCACGGCGAGCCGGTAACCGTCGGCGTCGACCCGCCTGGCGGTCCCCGGCTCGACGTCGTTCACGGAGCAGACGCGCACCTCAGCCACGGCGGTGCTCGACCTTCTCGATCACGGTGCGGCGCAGTGCCCGCACCAGCGACGCCACCGGGAGACGCTCGAACACGTCGTCGAAGAATCCGAGCACGATGAGCCGCTCGGCCTCGTCGGGCGGCACTCCTCGCGTCTCCAGGTAATAGAGCTGGTCCTCGTCGATGGGCCCGACCGTGCTGGCGTGCGAGCAACGCACGTCGTTGGCCTCGATCTCGAGGTTCGGGATCGACTCCGCGCCCGCGCCCTCGGTGAGCACGAGGTTCCGGTTCGTCTGGGACGCGTTGGCCTTCTGGGCCGACGGCCGCAGGCGGATCAGGCCGGAGTACACCGAGCGGGCCCGGTCTTCGACCGCACCCTTGAACAGCAGATCGCTGCGGGTCCGGGGGGCATCGTGGTCCTGCAGGGTCCGGAAGTCGAGCATCTGGTCGTTGTCGCCGAAGTACACCGCCAGGAGGTCACTCTCGCCGCCTTCGCCCGTGAGCAGCGACTCACTACGCAGACGGGCGTAGTCACCGCCGAGAGCGACGGCCGACGAGCGCAGGGTGGCGTCGCGGCCGACGTGGGCGCGTTGGAGGGCGATCTGCCAGGTGTGAGGCCCGTGCTCCTGCACCGACAGGTAGCGGACGCGGGCGTCGTCGCCCACGAGCAGCTCGACCACGGCGTCGACGAGGTGACCGCCGCCGATGACGTCGGGGCTGCTGAAACGATCCAGCACCGTGACCTCGGAGCTCTCGCCCGCGAGCACGAGCGTGTGCGGGAAGCTCGCGAGCCCGCTCCCCTCCGACCAGTGGACCACGACGATGGGCCGCTCGATGACGACCCCCGGCGGCACCGAGACGAAGGCACCCCCGACGAGGAAGGCGTCGTGCAGGGCGGTGAAGGCGTCGGGTGAGGCCGCCGAGCAGGCACCCAGGGCCTCCTGCACACGCTCGTCACCGGCCGACACGTCGTCGACCACGACCCCCTTGGCCGCCAGGGTCTCGTCGAGCTCGCAGTGCACCACCCGACCGTTGTGGACCACCACGAGCCCGGCGTGCTCGCCCGCCTCCGCCGCGAACGGACCGCCCCCGGGCGCGGGGCCGTCGGCGAGGCCGGGATCCGCCGGCGTGAGCGGGCGGTAGCGGCCGAGGTCGAGCTCGTCGATGCGGCTGTAGCGCCAGATCTCGTCGGCGTCCGTCGGCCAGGTGATCGCACCGAGCTGCTCCGCGGCCGCGACCCGGCGCGCCGAGAGCCAGTCGGGACCGCCGAGAGCTCGAGTGGCGTCAGGTGTGAAGGCGCCGGCACCCATCTAGCCGACTGCGCCCTCCATGTTGAGCTCGATGAGGCGGCTGAGCTCGACCGCGTACTCCATCGGCAGCGTCTTCGTGATGGGCTCGATGAAGCCGTTCACGATCATCGCCGTCGCCTGCTGCTCGGTGAGCCCGCGGCTCATCAGATAGAAGATCTGGTCCTCGCCGACCTTGGACACCGTCGCCTCGTGGCCGATGCGGGCGTCCTTCTCGTCGATCTCCATGTAGGGATAGGTGTCGGAGCGGCTGTCTTCGTCGAGGATGAGCGCGTCGCAGCGCACATGGCTCTTCACGTCGTGCGCGCCCTCCTCGACCTTGACGAGGCCGCGGTAGGTCGTCCGCCCACCGTCCTTGGAGATCGACTTCGAGTCGATGATCGAGGTGGTCTCGGGCGCGACGTGGGTCATCTTCGCGCCGGCGTCCTGGTGCATGCCGTCGCCCGCGTAGGCGACCGACAGCACCTCGCCGTGGGCCTTGGGGCCGGTCATCACGACGGCGGGGTACTTCATCGTGAGCTTGGAGCCGATGTTGCCGTCGATCCACTCCACCGTGGCCTCGGTCTCGGCGCGGGCGCGCTTGGTGACCAGGTTGTAGACGTTGGGCGACCAGTTCTGGATCGTGGTGTAGCGGATGCGTGCACCCGGCTTGGCGATGAGCTCCACCACCGCCGAGTGCAGCGAGTCGCTCGAGTACACGGGCGCCGAGCACCCTTCGACGTAGTGCACCGACGCACCCTCGTCGGCAATGATCAGCGTGCGCTCGAACTGGCCCGCGTTCTCGGCGTTGATGCGGAAGTACGCCTGGAGCGGCATCTCCACGTGCACACCGGGCGGCACGTAGATGAACGACCCACCCGACCACACGGTGGAGTTGAGGGCGGCGAACTTGTTGTCGCCGGGCGGGATGACCGTGGCGAAGTGCTCCCGCACGATGTCGGGGTACTCACGCACCGCGGTATCCATGTCGGTGAAGAGGATGCCCTGCTTCTCGAGCTCCTCCCGGTTCTTGTGGTAGACGGTCTCGCTCTCGAACTGCGCCGTCACGCCCGCGAGGAACTTGCGCTCGGCCTCGGGGATGCCGAGCTTCTCGTAGGTCTCCTTCATCGACGCGGGGAGCATGTCCCAGTCGGAGACCTGCTCGCCCTCCCGAGGCTTCAGGTAGTAGTAGATGTCGTCGAAGTCGATGTCGGGCATGTTCTTGGCGAACCACTCGAGCATCGGCTTGCGCTCGAACCGCTTGAGCGCGTTGAGCCGGAACTTGGTCATCCACTCGGGCTCTTCCTTCATGCCCGAGATCTCCCGCACGATGTCCTCGTTCAGGCCCTTCTTCGGGATGAAGGCGTAGTCATCCGTGCTGTCGGCCCAGCCGAGCTTGTACTTGCCGAGATCGATGTCCTTGACGGCCATGC
>DASUUL010000019.1:0-3123 GCA_036374115.1 Acidimicrobiia bacterium
CGAAGCCGTTGACGACGATAACGAACTCGGTGTTGGGGTCGGGCTCCGCCTCGAGCGTCTCGCCGAGAACGCTGGCGTCAGCGAGTGTGGTCGAGCCGGCCACGCCGCCGAGGTCGGCCGAGCAGGTGGCGGTGATCAGATCGGCCACCAGGATGTCGAGCCCGTTCTGTTGGGCGCCGGCTTCGGCTTCCAGCGGGAGGGCCTCGCCCAGGAAGATGTCGGCGACGGACGTCTCGGCGGTGGCGAAGCCGTCGGGGCCGAGCGCGCCGTCTGCTGCTGCCGTCAGGAGGTCGGCGACGAGCGCGATTGGACCGGCCGACTCGTCGACGTTCGCCACCGATTCACTGACCGAGCCACCGGTGGGCGGGAGCGTCACCGTCGGCTCCGGCCCGAACGAGAGGTTGAACAGCTCCTGCGCGGCGACCTCGTTGTTGTCAGGGACGGGGGTCTCGATCGCGAGGTCGACGGACAGGCCGTCGGCGGCACCGATGACCGAAGTGACGATCGGCGTCTGCGCCTGCGCCGTGGGCGCCGCGACGACGGCCAAGGACGACAACGCTGCCAACGCGAACACTCGGCGGGTGGTGTGCATGGCGGACCTCCTCGCTTCGCGATCAGCCGGTGAACCGGGGCGTCACCTGCACGGGCACGGGCACCACCGGCGCCGCCGGCACCTCGAGACCCTCGACCACACCGCAGGTGGCGGGGCCGATCTCGAGGCTCGCGGAGAAGACGTCGGACACGCTGACGTCGACCACGAGCGCGGTCACCGACAAGGAGCCGTCCGGATTCTCGACCTGCTGGTTCAGCGTCACCGAGGCACTCGCCCCCACGATCATGATCGGGATCTCGGTGTTCGGCGCCGGCTCCTCCTCGAGCGTCTGACCCAGCACGGTCGCGTTCACCAGCGTGGTCGAGCCGCTCACCCCCTCGAGATCGGCCGCGCACGTGGCGGTGACCGCCTCGGCCTCGATGAAGGTGCCGAGCTGCTGCGCGCCGAGCTCCTCGATGAGCTCGGTGACCGCGAGGTTGGCGACGGTGGTCTCGGCGGTCGCGAACCCGTCGGGTCCGAGCGCGCCCTCGGCCGAGGTCCGGAGCAGGTCGGCGGTGAGCCCGATGCCGACGATGCCCGTGACGACCTCGTCGAGGTCGAGCACCTGCTCGGTCACCGAGCCGCCCTCTGGCGGCAGCGTCACCGTCGGCAGCGGGCCGAGCGTGAGGGTGTCGAGCGCGCCGACGTCCTCCGCTACGGGAGAAATGCCTTCCTCGACGTCGATGTCGGCCGACAGCCCGTCGGCCGCACCGATCACCGACGTGACCGTCGGCGTCTGGGCTCCGGACGACGGCGCCGCCGCCACCCCGAGGGTGACCACGGCGCTCACGACGAGGATGCGGCGTGCCAGGCGCATACGGCCCTCCGAACGGTCGATCCGAGTCCGCAGGACGCTAACAAACCGCCGGCACCGGGGGGAGGATCCCGGCAAAAAGGGTGCTGATCAGCCCTCCCGCGAGGCGGCGACGGCGGCGCCGACGATCCCGGCCTCGTTGCGCAGCTTCGCCGGGACCAGCTCGGCGCGGGTGTCGATGAACCCGAAGAACTTCTCGGGCTTCTTGCTCACCCCGCCACCCACGATGAACAGCTCGGGCGAGAACAGAGCCTCGAGCTTCTGGAAGTACGCGTTGAGGCGCCGCCCCCACTTCTTCCACGACAGGCCCTTGGCCTCCCGGGCGCGCTCCGACGCCCGGGTCTCGGCATCTCGCCCGCCGATCTCGATGTGACCCAACTCGGTGTTGGGCACCAGCTGCCCTTCGACGAACAGCGCGGTGCCGAGCCCGGTGCCGATGGTGACCATCATCACCACGCCCTTGCGCTTCTTGCCCGCGCCGAACGCCATCTCGGCGACCCCGGCGGCGTCGGCGTCGTTGAGCACCGTGAAAGGCCGGGCCGTCGTCTGCTCCAGGAGCGCCCGGGCGTCGGTGCCGATCCACTCGCGGTCGACGTTGGCGGCCGTCAGCGCCACCCCGTGCTGGATTACGGCGGGAAAGGTGCTGCCGATGCGACCGGTGACCCCGTCGAAGTGCTTGACCACGTCGGCGACGGTGGCCGTCACGGCTGCGGGCGTGGCCGGCTGGGGCGTGAGCAGCCGGTAGCGGTCCCGGGTCAGCGTGCCCGTGGTCACGTCCACGGTCGCGCCCTTGATCCCCGTCCCGCCGATGTCGATCCCGAGTACGTCCACGTCTGCCCCCTCGAGTGCGGTCGGGGCATTCTGCCCCGCCGTGCCCACCCTGCCGTCCCACCCACGACCCACGCGGCCCCGGCGCTTGGGAATATCCGACCTCTCGGGTAGGATTTCACGCATATGGCCTTCCGCGACTACCTCGCCCGCACCAAGCAGGAGATCCGCGAGATCGACCCCGCCGGCGCCGAGGCGCTCCTCGGTGACGCCGTCTTCCTCGACGTGCGCGAGCTCGACGAGTACGAGCAGGGAACGATCCCCGGCGCCGTCTTCATCCCCCGGGGCCACCTCGAGAGCCAGGTCGAGAACAAGGTGCCCGAGCGTGACCGCCCCGTGGTCGTCTACTGCGCCGGCGGCACCCGCTCGGCGTTCGCGGCCAAGACCCTCACCCAGGAGCTCGGCTACTCCGACGTCGTGTCGATGGCGGGCGGGTTCGGGCGCTGGAAGAACGAGGACCGCCCCTGGATCACCCCCGCGGTCCTGAACCCGGATCAGCGCACCCGGTACCACCGCCACGTGCTGCTCCCCGAGGTCGGCGAGGCCGGCCAGCAGAAGCTGCTCGAGAGCAAGATGCTCCTGCTCGGCGCGGGCGGGCTCGGCTCACCGGCGGCGCTCTACCTCGCCGCCGCGGGCGTGGGCACGATCGGCATCGTCGACATGGACGTCGTCGACTCGTCCAACCTCCAGCGCCAGATCCTCCACAACGTCGACCGCATCGGCGATCGCAAGGTCGACTCGGCCAAGAAGACCCTCACTCAGCTCAACCCCGATGTCGACGTCGTCACCCACGACGTGCGGCTCGGGGCCGACAACGTGATGTCGATCCTGTCGGGCTACGACATCGTGGTCGACGGAGCCGACAACTTCCCGGTGCGCTACCTGCTCA
>DASUUL010000020.1:0-32660 GCA_036374115.1 Acidimicrobiia bacterium
ACCGAGCGTCGGCGGACCGTCGCCGCCGAGGAGCTCGCCGCCGGCGCCGGTGATCTGGGTCAGTCCCTGCACCAGAGCCGCGGCCGCGCTCACGCCGTCGACGGCGCGGACCTCGTCGACGAGGTCGGCCGGCAACAGGGCTCGTTGCTCGCTCTCCTCGCTCCCGAACTTCGTCTCGCTGCGAACGACCGCGTCGGTGCCCGCGTTCGCCTCTTCGAACGCGACCTTGAACCCCTCACGGGTCGTGTCGCCGATCATCAGCGTGGCGGAGAGGAAGCCGACGCCGAGGACGACGGCGAGGCAGGTCGCGAGCAGCCGCCGCTTGCGACCCCACACGCCCTTGATGCTCGTCTTCCACATCGCGCTCAGGCCTCCAGTGCCTTCAGGCGGTCGAGGACGCGCCCGGCACTGGGCGCGTCCATGCGGTCGACGATGCGACCGTCGGCGAGGAACACGACGTGGTCGGCGTACCCGGCCGCCACCGGGTCGTGCGTGACCATCACGATCGTCTGGTCGAACTCGTCGACGGCGTGCCGCATGAAGCCGAGGACCTCGCCGCCTGAGCGCGAGTCGAGGTTGCCGGTCGGTTCGTCGGCCAGCACGACCTTCGGGCGCGTCGCCAACGCGCGGGCGACCGCCACGCGTTGCTGCTGGCCGCCGGACAGCTCCGAGGGGCGATGGCCGAGGCGGTCCCGCAGCCCGACGGTGCCGACCACCCGGTCGAGCCAGCGGCGGTCGGGCCGCGTGCCTGCGAGGGCCGTCGGCAGCGTGATGTTCTCGAGCGCGGTCAGCGTGGGCACGAGGTTGTAGGCCTGGAAGACGAAGCCGAGGTGCCGCCGGCGCAGGCGGGTGAGCTGCCGGTCGGACAGCCGGCTCAGGTCGACGTCGCCGACCAGGGCGCGGCCGGATGTGAGGGTGTCGAGCCCCGCCAGGCAGTGCATGAGCGTCGACTTCCCCGAACCCGACGGGCCCATGATGGCGGTGAACCGGCCCTGGGGAAACTCGACGGTGACGCCGTCGAGGGCGCGCACCGCGGTGGGGCCCGACCCGTACACCTTCACGGCGTCGACGGTCCGGGCGGCGGCGGCGGTGGTGGTGAGCCCCGGCGCCGGCCTCGGGTCGGTGGGTACAGCGGTCATGTCGACTCCTTCTCCGTGTTCGGTGGGTGGTGGTGGGGGGGATCGGCGTGCTCGGCGTCGTGGCCGGCGTCGTCGGGATCGCGCCCGGGCCAGTCGAGGCTGCCGAGGATGCCGGCGAGACCGAGACCGACGAGGAGGACGGCCACGATCCAGCGGGGGTCGACCTCGCGGCTCGGGCTGGCGTCGACGGCGACGAGCGTGCCCAGCACGACGAAGAGGAGCCCGCAGACGAGCGAGAACGCATCCAGGGTGTGGGACTTCAGGCGCTCGCGCATTACTCGAAACCTCCTGTGTCGGCGTCGAGGACCTTGACGCTGCCGAAGCCGCCCTCGAGATCGAGGCGGAGGGTCCCGCCGCCCTCGAGGCCGGGACGGACGACGCGGTCGTCGACGTCGACGCCGCCCTCCTGCTCGCCGAACGTCACGAGCTCGCCGAAGCCGACGTGCGCGTCGACGATCACCCTGACGTCGTCGGGAACCCAGACGCGGAGCTCGCCGATGCCGACACTGGCGCGCACGTTCTCGTCCCGGGCGCGGAAGTCGAGGTCGCGCAGGTCGAGGTCGAGGGAGCCGATGCCGAGCTCGTAGTGGTCGTCGACGACACCGAAGGTCGCCGGCTGGTAGTCGCGCTCGCCGATGCCCCCCGCGAGCGGCAGGTCGAGGGCGCCGGCGGCGGCGGCGCCGAGCGCGAGCGCGATCCCCGGCGCGACGAGCCAGCGCGCCCGTCCTCGCCACGCGCCGACGACGAGTGCGACCCCGATGACGATCAACCCGCCCGCGAACGCGACCCCAGGGCCGACGTCGACGGCGCCGGTGGCGTCGAGGGCGAACGCGACACCCGCCCAGACGAAGAGGGCGCACAGCGCCAGCGGGCCCAGCAGCGACGCCGGCGGGCGCGCCGGCGCGGCCGAGGAGGGGGGAGGCGGGGGAGCGCCGGCCGCCGCCGGCGGTGCCGGCGGAGGGGCCGGCGGCGAGGTCGGCGCGGAGGGTAAACCCTCGGGTGGCACGGGGCCGGCCTCGGCCCGGGCGTCGCGCCCGCGGACCCAGAGGATGCCCCCACCGATGGCGATCAGGCCGACGGCCCACATGGCCTGCTCGTCGATCCAGAGGTCGAAGTTGCCGAGCACGACGAGGAGGCCGATCCCGAGCACGGCGAAGCCGACGAGCTGGCGGACATTGCCCCGCTCCCGGCTGGGCGCCGCGCCGGTGAGGGGCTCCTCCGGGATGAGCAGCCAGCCGGCGACGTAGGCGAGGATCCCGACGCCGCCGAGCAGCGCCGCCAGCACGAAGCCGAGCCGCACGAGGACGGGGTCCACCCCGAGGTAGCGGGCGATTCCGGCGGCGACGCCGCAGCAGATCCGGTCGTCACGGCTGCGCGTGACCCGGCGGGGAGCCGGGGTCCCGGTGCCGGGAGCCGGGGCGCCGGGAGGCGGGGTGCCGCCGTCGGGAGGAGCGTCGTTCATGCGGCCATGATCCGCCGCCTGCACCGCGCCGACCATCCGGGACGACCCTGATCCGTCCCCGAGATCCCCGGGGCGGCGCTCGGGGTGCTGCCGGATCCGCCGGAGCCGACCCGCATGGGATCATCGAACGATGGCAGCGACCTCGGGTGGTGTCGCCCGGCCCCGGCTGGCTCGGCGGGACGACGGCAAGCTCGTCGCCGGGGTCGCCGCGGGGGTGGCCGACTACCTCGGCATCGACCGCGGCGTCGTCCGGGTGGCGTTCGCCGTGCTCGGCGTCATGAGCGGACTCGGACTGGTCATCTACGTCGCGCTCTGGCTGCTCCTGCCGGCCGACGACGGGCGCGCGCCCCCGGCCGCGGTCCGAGCCGAGGGAGGGTGGGACTGGGTCCAGGCGGCCGCCCTCGGCGCGGTGGTGCTCGGGCTCGTCCTCCTGTTCGAGCCGATCGGCTTCCTGGTGCCGGGCCACCTCGCGGTGCCGCTCGCCCTCGGTGCCGGCGGGGTCGCGCTCCTGCTCGGCCGCAGCCGGAGCGAGCCCGAGACGGGCGAGGGGTCGAGTCGCCGCGAGCTCATCGCGACCGTGGTGGGCCGGGGGCGGGGTGCCGTGGGGCGCGTGGTGATCGGGGCGGTCCTCGTCGTGAGCGGGGTCGGCGCGTTCCTGGCCACGAGCAACGCCTTCGACGCGGTGCGTCAGGGCGTGTTGGCCACCCTGGTCATCGCCGGCGGCCTGGGCCTGATCTTCGGCCCCTGGTTGTGGCGCCTGGCGGGCGCGTTGTCGACGGAGCGCCGCGAGCGCATCCGCTCCGAGGAGCGGGCCGAGATGGCCGCGCACCTGCACGATTCGGTGCTCCAGACGCTGGCGATGATCCAGCGCCAGGCCGGCGAGCCCCGCACCGTGACCACCCTCGCCCGCCGGCAGGAGCGCGAGCTGCGGGGTTGGCTCTTCGGGCAGGCCGCGCCCGCCGCCGGCGCCGACCTCGGGGGTGCCCTCGAGGGCGCCGCCGCCGAGGTCGAGAGCCGGTACGACGTGGCGGTGGAGGTCGTGCGCGTCGGCGGCGACTGCCCGCTCGACGACGAGATGCGCGCCCTGGTGCTGGCGAGCCGCGAGGCGCTGGTCAACGCCGCTCGGCACGCGGGCTCGCCCCAGGTGTCCCTCTACCTGGAGGTGGAGCCGGACCGCGTCACGGTCTTCGTCCGCGACCGCGGGAAGGGCTTCGATCGCGATCGCGTCGCTCGCGACCGCCAGGGGATCGCCGAGTCGATCGAGGGGCGCATGCGGCGCGCCGGTGGCACGGCGACGGTCCGGTCCCGCCCCGGCGCCGGGAGCGAAGTGGAGCTCACGATCCCGCGGGCGGCGTCGTGAGCGGACCGGCCCGCCCGCGGGTGTTCCTGGTCGACGACCACGATCTGTTCCGCAGCGGTGTCCGTGCCGAGCTCGGCGACGGCGTCGAGATCGTCGGGGAGGCGTCGGAGGTCGACGCCGCCATCGAGCTCATCGGAGAGCGGTCGCCCGAGGTCGTGCTCGTCGACGTGCACATGCCACTGGGAGGCGGTGAGCGTGTCATCCGCGCGGTGCTGGCCGAGCATCCCGACGTGCGCTTCCTGGCGCTGTCGGTGTCGGACGCTCCCAGCGACGTCATCGCCGTGATCCGCGCCGGTGCCCGCGGCTACGTGACCAAGACCATCTCCGGCCCCGAGCTCACGGATGCGGTGGAGCGCGTCGCCGCCGGCGACGCCGTGTTCTCACCGCGGCTCGCCGGCTTCGTGCTCGACGCCTTCGCGGTGTCACCCGCGGGCGTCGCCGACACCGAGCTCGACCAGCTGACCACGCGCGAGCGCGAGGTCCTCCGGCACATCGCGCGCGGGTACACGTACAAGGAGATCGCCCGGGAGCTCGGCATCTCGGTGAAGACCGTCGAGACCCACGT
Organism: Acidimicrobiia bacterium; assembly: GCA_036374115.1. Classification (GTDB taxonomy): domain Bacteria; phylum Actinomycetota; class Acidimicrobiia; order IMCC26256; family JACDBD01; genus JACDBD01. The sequence continues at coordinate 4,527 of DASUUL010000020.1, forward strand.
GTCGTCGGTGCTGCGCAAGCTCCAGCTCTCGAACCGCCACGAGCTCACCCGCTGGGCCACCGAGCGTCGCATCGTCTGATCCAACGCGACTCGAGGCCTCAGGGTCCGGAATCCGGACGCGACGGCCTCGAGTCTCGGGCTATCCGGTGAAGCGGGGTGATGCGGCCACCGGTTCGGGGGCGGGCGCGCGACACAGGGCGGTGCCGGCGGCGGCGCCGGGCGCGAGCTGGTCGAGCACCATGACCGCGTAGCACTCCTCGCCGAGCGTGTTCGGATGCATGGGTGCGCCCATCGACCAGCCGATGGCGGGCTCGACCCACCGCACGCCCGGCGGCGCGCACGCGTCGTGACCCACGCTGCGCGCGCCGGCATCGACGTAGACGGCACCGGTCGCGGCCGCCTGGGTGGCCAGCATCGTGTTGAGCTCCTGCTCCTTCGCCAGGAGGTAGGGAACGTCGCCGTCGGCGAGCGGGACCGTCGGGAAGCAGCCGACCCCCGTGGCCGGGAGCACGCTGAGGTACCCGACGAGGTAGATGGTCGCGGCGGGGGCTCGGTCGCGGATGCCCTGGACGGTGGCGGCGACGTTCGGTGCGGTCGCGGCGATGCGGTTGCTGATCTCGTCGACGCCGTCGACGACGTAGCGGTCCTGACACGGCGTGCCCGAGGGATCACCGGTGAAGCAGCTGAGCAGGACCTCCGTGTACCCGATGTCGTTGCCACCGATGGTCACGGTCACGGTCGTGGTGGCGGCGTCGAGGCGGTCGAACTGCGGCGGGTTCGGCGGGGGTGGGTTCACGTCCTGGGCCGCCGTCATGGCGCCGGTCGTGGCGGCGATGCAGGTGGCGTCACGGAACGGGAGCGCGAGCGTCCCGGCGACCAGGTGCGGGTAGTTGTGGTCGGACTGGAGGCAGCCGGGGTACTCGGGCGTGTGCGTGCCGGTGAGCGGGCCGGCGGCGAACGAGTCGCCGAGCGCCACGTACGTGCCCGGAGGAGCAGCGGGTCCCGCGCGCGCGAAGGGCGGGGACGGCGCGAGGCCGGAGGCGAACAGGAGCGCGCCCGCACCCACGGCCGCCAGCACGGTTCGGACGCACATCGGGAGCACGCTAGGGCACCGCGGTCCTCGCCGGGTCGATCTGACGACCCGTCAGGTCTATGCTCGCTCCCATGCCGGAAATCCCGAAGATCATCTCGGTCGACGACCACGTGGTGGAGCCCGCGGGCGTGTGGCAGGACCGCCTCCCCGAGAAGCACCGCGAGGCGGGCCCCCGGGTCGTGCGGCGCAAGATCGCCGACATGAGCTTCGTCGGCGGGAAGTTCTCGTATCGGGAGGCCGAGGCGGGCGAGGACGGCACCGAGTGCGACTGGTGGCTCTACGAGGAGCTCCAGTGGCCCCAGACGCGCCTGTCGGCGGCGGCGGGCGTCCCTCGCGACCAGGTGACGGTCAGCCCGATCACCTACGACGACATGCGCCCCGGCTGCTACGACGCCGCCGCCCGCCTGGAGGACATGGACGTCAACTGGGTCGAGGCGAGCCTGAGCTTCCCGACGTTCCCGCGCTTCTGCGGTCAGACGTTCATGGAGGCCAACGACAAGGAGCTCTCCGACCTCTGCGTCAAGGCGTACAACGACTGGATGTTCGACGAGTGGTGCGCCGGGTCGGGTGGCCGCCTGATCCCGCTGCCGATCATCCAGCTGTGGGATGCCGAGCTCGCCGCCGCCGAGGTGCGCCGCAACGCCGCGCGCGGCGGTCACGCGGTGGCGTTCACCGAGATCCCCCCGTTCCTCGGGCTCCCGAGCGTGCACACCGAATACTGGGACCCGTTCTTCCGGGCGTGCCAGGACACCGAGACCGTCGTGTGCATGCACATCGGGTCGTCGTCGAAGATGCCGTCGACGTCGAAGGACGCGCCCGCGGCCGTCGGCTCCACGCTCACGTACATGAATGCCGCCATGTCGCTCACCGACTACCTGATGTCGGGCGTGCTCGAGCGGTTCCCGACTCTGGAGCTGGCGTACTCGGAGGGCCAGATCGGGTGGATCCCCTACATCCTCGAGCGCGCCGACACCGTGTGGGAGGAGAACCGCGCCTGGGGAGGCGTTGCCGACAAGGTGAAGCGGCGCCCGTCGGAGTACTTCCACGAGCGCATCTACGGGTGCTTCTTCGACGACGCCCACGGTCTCCGCTCGCTCGAAGAGATCGGTGTCGACAACGTGACGTTCGAGACCGACTACCCACACAGCGACTCGACGTGGCCGCACTCGAAGAAGGTCGCCGAGGAGATCATGCGCGACCTCGACGACGAGACGATCTACAAGATCGTCCGCGGCAACGCCATCCGGATGCTGCGCCTCGACTTGGCGGAGTAACCGTCGCCCGGGTGGCGGCTCCGGGTGATCTACTACACGGCGTGAGCTGGACGCACGAGTCGTACTGTGACGCGCTCGGGGCGGAGATCGGGCGCTTCGCCGACGTGGTGCGGGGCGTCGCGCTCGACACGCCGGTGCCGACGTGCGGTGACTGGACCCTGGCGCAGCTCGTCGAGCACACCGGAATCGTCGAACGGTGGGCGGCGGAGATGGTCCGCCGGCGCTCGACGGAGCGCCTCGATCGCAGCCGCCTCGACGTCCCCGTACCGGAGCGCGCCGGCGACCTGGCGGACTGGTTCGCGGCGGGGGCCGACGAGGTCGTCTCCAGCTTCCGGGCGGCGGATCCCGGCGCACCGATGTGGGCGTGGGGCGCCGACAAGCACGCCCGGTTCTGGGCCCGCCGGATGCTCCACGAGACCACCGTGCACCGTGCCGACGCCGAGCTCGCGCTCGGGCGGGAGCCGCAGATCGAGACCCGGGTCGCGATCGACGGGATCGACGAGCTCCTCGACAACCTCCCGCACGCGGCTTACTTCCGCCCGCACGTGGCCGAGCTCCGGGGCGACGGTGAGTCGATCCACCTGCACGGCACGGATGTGGACGAGCAGGCCGCGGGAGAATGGACGATCCACCTGCGCCCCGGCGGGTTCACGTGGGATCACGGCCACGGCAAGGCGACCGTCGCCGTGCGTGGCCCTGCCGCGGACCTTCTCCTGCTGCTCTACCGGCGGCGCCCGCCCGTCGCGGGCCGGTACGAGGTGTTCGGGGACGACGCGGTCCTGGCGGCCTGGCTCGACCACTCCGCGCTCTGATTCACGTCGCGGCGGCGCGCCCCTCGGCCTCGGCGCGGGCGCGGCGGGCGGCCACGCGCGCCTGGCGCAACGGTTCTGGTGTGCGCGCGCGGCCCGAGCAGCGGCGCACGACGTCCACCGCGGTGGCGACGTCGGTGCGCCACGCGGCGTGCACCGCGACGGGACGGGCGCCGGGCCGCGTGCGCATCCATGCCCCGACGACGTCACCGTCGAGCAGGAGTGGCGTCCAGGCGCCGGCCTCGGCGCCGGGCTCGTCGCCCGCGGCGCGCAGCGGGCGGTGGGTGACGCCGACCGTCGGTACGTCGAGCGCGGCACCGAGATGGAGGGCGAGACCGGCCCGGCGCGGGTGGTCGCGCCCGGTCGCGTCCACCAGCACCACGTCGGGCCGCGCCCCGAGCGCAGCGAGCGCGGCGGCGAGTGCCGGCCCCTCACGCAGCGCGAGCCGCCCGGGTTGGTAGGTCGCGCCCGCCCGGACGGGGACCGCGACGGCGACGCGGAGGTGGTGGCCGGGCTCCTCGACCAGGGCGGCGCCGGCCCACCCGCGATCGCCCGGGTGGCCGGGGCCCTGCTGGCCGCGCGCGAACGCCAGGAAGCAGCCCCCGGCCGCGAGCGGCCCCGGCTCCGGCTGCCAGTGCGGAGGCCGCAGCGCCGCCAGCCGGTCCTGCTCGGCGTCGAGGTCGGCGGCGTCGGGCCACCCGGGCGCAGCGCCCGCTCTTCGTGTGCCGGGACGACCGTCGCAGTCACCTGTGCACACGAGAACGGGTCAGCTCACGGCTTCGGGGCCTTGAGGAGCACGGTGCCCTGGGCCAGGCAGACGGGCCGGTCGTCGTTGGTGACCTCGATGCGCACGACCGCCGTGCTCCTGGTCATCGACACGATGCGGGCGTCGGCGGCGAGCGTGCCGGCGGTGACGGGCGCGAGGTAGTTGAGCTTGAACTCGGTGGTCGCCGCCCAGGCGCCGCGCGGGATCACCGGGTAGCAGACGGTCCCGAGCACGTGGTCGCAGAGCGCTGCGAGCACGCCGCCGTGCAGGTTGCCGAACGGGTTCAGGAGGTCGGCGCGCACCTCGACCTCGGCGCGCATCGCTCCCGGCGACACCTCGGTCACCCGGACGCCGAGATAACCGGGCAGACCGCGGTCGTCGTCGTGGGCCGTGGCCAGTCCGTCGGCCACGCGCTGGTCGTAGTTGTCGAAGTCCACCCCCGGACGCTACCGGCCCCCGACGCTACCGGTCCCGACGCGACCGGGATGCCCGGCGCCACCGGCGCCCGCGCAGCCGAGGAGGGCGACGCGCGACCCCGCCCGGCGGCGCTGCCGGGCGGGGCCGTGGTCGTGTCAGAGGCCCAGCGGGAGCTGGCCCGGGTCGAACGCTTCGGTGCCCAGCGCGAGCGCCACGTCGGGGCCGCCGTGGCCGGCGACGTAGGCGAGCTCCCGGCTGAGGTCGCCCACACCGTTGGAGCCGGCGAGGGGGAGCAGCTGCAGGGTGCTCAGCACGCCGACCGCCCGTCCGGACGCGTCGAGGAAGGCACTCCCGGAGTCACCCGGGATGCCCGGCGTGACCGTGAGCACGTCGTGGCTCCACCCGTTGCCGGCGTCGCCCAGGCTCAGCCCGGTCTTGGGGCTGAGGAGGGTGAGCCCGAGGCGCAGGCTCGAGTTGCCGTACGAGTACACGGTCTCGCCCGCGGGCGTGCCCGTGGTGTTGATGCCGTTGGGGCCGCCCCAGTGCGGGATCGACGGGTTCACCTTGGCGGCGTCGGCCGGGGCCAGCCGCAACAGCGCGAAGTCGTTGTACGCGCAGACGTCGGGATCGGTCTCACCCGCCGCCTGCATGGCCAGCCACGAGTTGTAGACCATCACCGCCGGCTGGGACGCGCCGTCGACGGTCACCTCGGTGCCGAGGGGCAGCGACCCCGCCTCGCAGCCGTTGGTGCTGGTGGCGTCGCCCGTCGACGTGCAGTGCGCCGCCTGGCCGATGTACACGTTGTCGGCACCGTCGTAGAAGACGAAGTTCGACGTGCACTGGCCGCTGGGCGAGTTGGTCTGCACGCCCGGATGGATGGCGGCGCTGCCCGCGGGCGCCCACGGGGGGATTGCACCGACGGACGTGGCCGGTGCGAACAGGGCGAGCGACCCCGCCAGGAGGGACGCGACGCACAGGACGCGGACGAGTGAACGCATGGAGTGGACCCCCTGGGAGTGGTGGTGGCTCGGAGTGGTGGTGGCCGGAAATGCTACCTTTTCGGAGGTTCTCCGGGCAAAAGGGGCAAACCGGAAGGACCCATGAAGCGGTGCGCCGGGATGGGGTCAGTGCGCCAGCGCCGCCGCGATCTCCTCGACGATCTCGCCCGGAGCGCGGTCGTCGACGTCGACGACGACGGCGGCGAACTCGGCGTAGTGCGGGCGCCGGGCGGTGTCGAGGCGCGTCGACGCCGCCGGGTCACCGTGCACGAACGGGCGATGGGCGCCGGCGAGCGCCCGGCGCCGCAGGGTCGCCGGATGCGCCCGCAACCACACGACGGTGACGCCCGCGTCGGCGAGGCGCTCCCGCACGCCGCCGTCGTCCACGACGCTGGCGGCGGCGGCCACGACGTGATCGCCGCCCTCGTCGAGGGCCTCGAGCAGCGCCGCCGCCTCGAGGCGGTGGAGCGCGGCGGCCCCGGACGAGGTGGTGACCTCGGCGGCGGTGTGACCGGTGTGGCGGCGCAGTTGCTCGTCGTTGTCGACGAACGGCACGCCGAGGCGAACGGCGAGCTCGCGTCCGACGGTCGACTTGCCCGCGCCCATCGAGCCGACGAGCACGATCGGCCCGGTCAGCCGAGCTCCTGGAGGATGCTCAACAGGTCGTCGGCGTGCTCCTCCTCGACGGCCAGGATCGACTCGATGAGGTTGCGCGTCGTCGGGTCGTCGTCGCCGAGCCAGCGCGCGATCTCCTGATACGACCCGATCGCGATGCGCTCGGCGACGAGGTCCTCCCGCACCATGTCGAGCAGCGTCTCGCCTTCGACGTAGTCGGCGTGGCTGCGGGTGGCGAGGCCGTCGGGATCGAAGTTCGGCTCGCCGTCGAGCTGGGTGATGCGCATCGCCACCTGGTCGGCGTGGCCCTGCTCGTCGTTGGCGTGTTGGAGGAACTCGGCCGCTACCGGGGCGGCGTTGAGGCCCGACGCCATGTAGTAGTGGCGCTTGTAACGCAGCACGCACACGAGCTCGGTGGCCAGCACCGTGTTGAGCACGTCGATCACCCGCTCGCGGTCGGCGCCGTAGGCGTCGGTGATCGCGCCCTGGTCGAGGTGCTCCCGGGCCTCGCGCCGGATGCGCTCGATGTCTGCGGTGAACTCGCCGGCCATCTCTCTGGGCTCCCTCGCTCGGCGGCAGGGTACCTGCCGCCGCCCTTCGGGCCGCTCGTCCGCACGGGACGCGCGTCCCTACGCTCGCCGTTGTCGGCCTGCACTGTAGGCGGCGGGCGGATCTGACGGAACGTCAGATAGTCTCCGGGCGAGATCACGGGAGCACGGGAGGGGGTGCACCATGACGCTGGCCAGCGACCGCCGGCTGCTCATCGGGCGCGAGTGGGTCGAGGGCGCCAACGGCACCTACGAGGTCGTCAACCCCGCCACCGAGGAGGTCGTGGGCGAGGCGCCCGAAGCGTCCGCCGACCAGGCCCGGGCGGCGGCGCGGGCCGCCCGGGACGCGTTCGACTCGTGGTCGCAGACCACTCCCCAGGAGCGCCACGACCTGCTGAAGGCGGCGGGCGAGCGCCTGCGCGCCGGGCTCGACGGGCTCGTCCCCCTCGTCATCGCCGAGACCGGTTGCACGGCGGCCGTGGGCCGCCAGATGCAGGTGCCGGTGGCGGCCAGCCGCTTCGACCGCTACGCGCTCGGAGCGCTCGAGCCGACGGTGATCCCCCTCGCGCCCCAGGAGACCCAGGCCACACCGCTCGCACCCGGCGGCCTGATGGGCGCCCTGGCACGGCGCGCGCCGGTCGGGGTGGTCGCGTGCATCACTCCGTACAACTTCCCGATCGTCAACATGGCGGGCAAGATCGGCCCCGCGCTCGCGATGGGGAACACCGTCGTCGTGCGCCCGGCCGGACAGGACCCGCTGGCCGTGATCGAGCTCGTGCGCATGTTCGAGGAAGTCGGCTTCCCGCCGGGCGTGATCAACGTGGTCACCGGCTCCACGCCCGAGACCGGCGAGGCGCTCGTCGAGTCGAGCGACGTCGACATGATCAGCTTCACCGGCAGCACCGCGGTGGGGGTGCGCATCGCCGAGACGGGCGGGCGCACGATGAAGCGCTTCCTGCTCGAGCTCGGTGGAAAGGGTGCGGCGCTCGTGTTCGACGACGCCGACGTCGCCACCGCGGTCAAGTCGATCGGCTCCACGTGGGCGTTCCACTCCGGGCAGATCTGCACCGCGCCGACGCGCGCGATCGTGCACCGGTCGCGCTACGACGAGGTGGTCGAGGGTCTGGCGAAGATGGCGACCATGCTCCCCGTGGGCGACCCCCTCGACGACGCCACGATCGTGGGTCCGCTGATCACGGGCGCGCATCGCGAGCGCGTGGAGAGCTACATCAAGGCGGGCATCGACGAAGGCGCCGAGGTGATGGCGGGCGGCGGACGGCCCGAGCACCTCGAGAAGGGGTATTACGTCGAGCCCACGCTCCTGGGGGGCGCGCGTGCCCACATGCGGGTGTCGCGCGAGGAGATCTTCGGGCCGGTGCTCGTCGTCGAGCAGTTCGACGAGGAGGAGGAGGCCATCAAGCTCGCCAACGACAGCGACTTCGGTCTCTACGACTACGTGTTCTCCGCCGACACGAGCCGCGGCATGCGCGTCTCGCGGCGACTCCGCGCCGGCAACGTCGGCATCAACACGGTGCAGCGCAACCACGAGACCCCGTTCGGTGGTACGAAGTACAGCGGGGTCGGCCGCGACGGCGGCTCGTTCGGGCTCCATGCGTACTCGGAGCTCCAGAGCGTCGTGTGGCCGGGCTGACCATGGCGTCCACGGCCGTCAACGTCGTCCCGGGCGGCGAGCTCGTGTACGGCATCCAGCTCCCCACCGTCGCCCTGAGCACGGTGGTCGCGGCGCCGTGGGAGCACGATGCCGGCGTCGCCGACCTCGTCCGGGCGGCGCAGGCCGCCGACCGCGCGGGGTTCTTCTACGTCGCGGTGTGCGACCACGTCGCCATTCCCCGCGAGCTCGCGGGCGCGATGTCGACGACCTGGTTCAACCCGGTCGCCACGCTCGGGTTCCTCGCCGGCCAGACCGAACGCGTGCGGCTGCTCACGAACGTGTACGTCGCGCCGTACCGGCACCCGCTCGACACCGCCAAGGCGTTCGCGACGCTCGACGCGCTCTCGGGCGGGCGGGTGATCCTCGGCGTCGGCGCCGGGCACGTGGCGGGCGAGTTCGCCGCCCTCGGCGTGGAGTTCGCCGATCGCGGCCGCATCCTCGACGCCGCCATCGACGGGATCGTGGCGGCGTGGTCGGACGAGTACGTCGGTGAGGTGGGGCTCCGCCCCCGGCCGGCCCAGCAGCCGCGCCCGCCGATCTGGGTCGGCGGGTCCTCGAAGCCGGCGCTGCGGCGGGTGGCCGAGCGCGGCGACGGGTGGATCCCGCAGGGAACGCCGCGCAAGCAGATGCCCGACTCGATCGCGTACCTGCGGGCGCACCGCGACCGGGTGCGCCCGGGCGCCGAGCCCGACATCGGCGTGATCACCGAGATGTGTCACGTCGGTGATCCCGGCGTCGAGGTACCACCGGGCACGATCACCGGCGAGCCCGACAAGATCGCGGAGTCGCTCCGCGAGTACGCCGCCATGGGCGTGAACCACCTGCAACTGCGCCTGTGGTCGCGCTCGATCGACGAGCTCTGCGACCAGATGGAGGCCTTCGGCGCCGAGGTGGGGCCGAAGCTGTCGACCGGGTGAGGCCGCCTCGCGAGATGTGCGGCGCGACGTCGCGTGCTCGAGGGGGCAACGAAGGAGGAGAGCTCCGATGGCCATGATCGCCCTGCGTTACGACCTGCGCGTGCCCGACTTCGCGTCGACGACGCACGCGGCCCAGTACGCGGCCTGCCTGGAGCAGGCGGAGTGGGGCGATCGCATCGGGCTCGACGCGCTCATCCTCTCCGAGCACCACGGCGTCGACGACGGATACCTCCCTGCTCCCCTGGCGATGGCGGCGGCCATCGCCGGGCGCACGAGGCGCATCCCGATCAACATCGCCGCCGTGCTCGTGCCGCTCCACGACCCGGTGCGCATGGCCGAGGAGCTCGTGGTCCTCGACCTCGTGAGCGGCGGGCGGGTCAGCTTCGTCGCCGGCCTCGGCTACCGGCAGGAAGAGTTCGAGATGGCGGGGGTCGACCGCTCGAAGCGCGCGCCCCTGCTCGAGGAGTACGTCGACGTGATGCGCCGGGCCTGGACCGGGGAGCCCTTCGAGTGGCGCGGTCGCATCGTGCGGGTCACCCCCAGGCCGATCACCGAGCCGCACCCGATGCTGATGATCGGCGGCTCCACCGAGAAGGCGGCGCGACGGGCAGCCCGCCTGGGGTGCGGGTTCTTCCCCGCCGTCGGCGATCCCGCGCTCGCGGCCGCCTACGAGGACGAGTGCGCCAAGGTCGGCTTCACCCAGGGGTTCCAGAGCATGCCCGGCAACCTCGGGTTCGTCCACGTCGCCGAGGATCCCGACGCCGCCTGGGCGCAGATCGCCCCGTACGCCGTGTACGACGCCCACACGTACATGACCTGGCAGCCGTCCGACCAGCGTTCGGCGGTGCACGTCGACGCACCCGATCCCGACGGCGTGCGCGCCAGCGGCGTCTACCGGGTCGTGACACCCGACGAGTGCGTGGCGCTCGCCGAGGAGCTCGGCGACACCGGCACGCTGCTGCTGCATCCGCTCATGGGCGGCATCCCGCCGGACCTGGCGTGGGAGAGCCTCGACCTGTTCGAGGCGAAGGTAATGCCGCGCCTCCGTCCAGGCACGTAGCAGGCCAGGCACGTAGCAGGCCAGGCAGGTAGCGGCGAGGCGTCAGTTCGTGCCGGCGCGGTGCGCGAACCGGGCACGCGGCGGAGGCGTCTTCAACTTCTTCACGATGCCCAGCCAGGCGAACACCTTGAGCACGTAGTAGGTGGTGTCGATCTCCCACCAGAAGAATCCCTGGCGGGCCGACGCCGCGTAGTGGTGGTGGTTGTTGTGCCAACCCTCACCCCCGGTGACCAGGGCGAGCACGAACGAGTTCCGGCTCGTGTCGGTCGTCTGGTAGCGCCGCCGCCCGAAGATGTGCGCGACCGAGTTCACGCTGAACGTCGTGTGCCACAGCAGCACGGTCGAGCCGAAGAAGCCGATGAGGAGCCCGCTCCACCCCGCGATCAGGTAGGAGGCGATGCCCAGCGTCCAGGGGCCGATCCAGTCGTGGCGGTCGAGGAAGCGCAGCTCGCGGTAGCGGACGAAGTCCTTGATCGCGTCCTGGTCGGTGGGGCCGTACTTGTCGCACATGATCCAGCCGATGTGGCTCCAGAACACACCCTGCTTGGGGGTGTGGGGATCGCCGGGCTCGTCGGTGAACTTGTGGTGCGTGCGGTGGTGCCCGGCCCACCACAACGGACCCTTCTGGGCGGCCATGGTGCCCGCGAACGCGAGCAGGAACTGGGGGAACCGGGCGAGCTTGTAGCTGCGGTGGGCGAAGTAGCGGTGGTAGCCGGCCGTGATCGCGAGCATGCGCCCGTAGAACAGGACGATCCCGAGCACCACGGCTTTCAGCGTGATGCCGGTGAAGATCGCGAGCAGCGGCAGGCACTGGGCGACGAAGAACGGGATCGACGAGCGCAGGTTGACCCGCTCGTCGGGCGGGCGGCGCGCCGGGCGGGCCTGCGGGGCGGGGAGCCGGGGATGCTCGCGGACTGCAGAGGTGATCGGCCTACCCTACCTACCAGTAGGTAGAGACGCAACGCGGCCGCGATCCACGGCGGTACCGCCCGGCTAATGACCGCGGGCGATCCATTCGTCGAGGTGGGGGGCCTCGTCGCCGACCGTCGTCGACTCGCCGTGGCCGGTGTGCACGACCGTGTCGGGGGCCAGCACGAGGAGCCGGCCACGGATCGACTCGATGATCGTGGGGAAGTCGGAGTACGAGCGCCCCGTCGCCCCGGGGCCGCCCTTGAAGAGGGTGTCGCCGCCGAACACGTGGCCCTCGGGCCCGAGGAGGCACACCCCACCCGGGCTGTGACCGGGCGTGTGGACCACCCGCAGCCGGACGCCGGCCACCTCGAGCTCGCCGCCGTCGGCGAGCGCGCCGTCCGGCTTGCGGTCCGGATACACCACGTCCCAGAGCATCTCGTCGGCCGGGTGCAGCAGCACCGGCGTGCCGCCGCTGACCCGGGCGAGCTCGCGGGCGGCGTTGATGTGGTCGTTGTGGCCGTGCGTGCACACGATCGCGCGCACGGCCCGGTCGCCGATCGCGTCGGCGATGGGACCGGCGTCGTGGGCGGCGTCGATCACGAGCACCTCGGCGTCGTCTCCGAGGAGCCAGATGTTGTTCTCGACCTCGAAGTCCTCGCCGTCGATGGAGAAGATCCCCGACGTGTTGACGAGCTCGATGCGCGGCGCCACCGTCAGCGGCTCAGATCGTCACGACCGAGCGCAGCACCTCGCCGCGTTCCATCCGGTGGAACGCCTCCTCCACCGCGTCGAGCGAGATGGTCTCCGACACGAAGCGGTCGAGGTCGAAGCGGCCCTGGATGTAGAGGTCGACGAGGAGGGGGAAGTCGCGGCTGGGGAGGCAGTCCCCGTACCACGAGGGCCGCAGGGCGCCGCCACGGCCGAAGAAGTCGATCATGGGGATGTCGGGGAGCGGCATCTCGGGCGTGGGCACGCCCACTTGCACCACGGTGCCGGCGAGGTCCCGGGCGTAGAAGGCCTGCTGGAGCACCTCGGGGCGGCCGACCGCTTCGATGCAGACGTCGGCGCCGTTGCCGTCGGTGAGCTCGCGGATGCGCTCGACCGGGTCTTGCCGGGAGGCGTCGACGGTGTGGGTGGCGCCGAACGCGCGTGCCCATTCCAGCTTCTTGGGGTCGCGGTCGACGGCGATGATCGTGTGCGCGCCGACGAGGGCAGCGCCCGCGATCGCGGCGTCGCCCACCCCGCCGCATCCGAAGACGGCGACGGAGTCGTCGCGCTGCACACCGCCGGTGTTCACGGCGGCGCCGAACCCCGCCATCACGCCGCAACCGAGCAGGCCGGCGGCCTCGGGCCGGGCGCGGGCGTCGACCTTGGTGGCCTGGCCTGCCGCCACGAGCGTCTTCTGCGCGAACGCTCCGATGCCGAGCGCGGGCGAGAGCGCGGTGCCGTCGGTGAGCGCCATCGGCTGGCCCGCGTTGTGGGTGGCGAAGCAGTACCAGGGCCGGCCCCGCCGGCAGGCGCGGCACTCGCCGCACACGGCGCGCCAGTTGAGCACGACGAAGTCGCCGGGCGCGACCGCGGTGACGCCGGGCCCGACCGCGGCGATGGTGCCGGCCGCCTCGTGACCGAGCAGATAGGGGAAGTCGTCGCCGATGCCGCCTTCGCGGTAGTGGAGATCGGTGTGGCAGACACCGCACGCCTGCACGTCGACGAGCACCTCGTCGGGGCCGGGGTCGGGGACGACGACGGTGTCGATGACCACCGCCTCGCCCTTGGCCTTGGCCACGACACCTTGCACCTCGTGCGCCACGAGCGCGGAATCTACCCCCGGAAGCCCGGGCCCGCTCCGGGGTCGCGGCGACTGCCTCGCCTAGCATCACCAGCCCGTGGACCTTCGCTTCACCGCCGAGGACGAGGCCTTTCGCGCCGAGATCCGAGCCTGGCTCGAGGAGCACCTGCAGGGCGAGTTCGCGTCCCTGCGGGGCGTCGGCGGGCCCGGTGACGAGCACGAGGCCTTCGAGGAGCGCCTCGCGTGGGAGCGGATCCTCGGCGCCGCCGGCTGGACGTGCGTGGGGTGGCCGAAGGAACACGGCGGGCGGGGCGCGTCGCTGCACCAACAGGTCATCTTCTCCGAGGAGTACGCCCGCGCCCAGGCGCCGGCGCGCGTCGGGATCGTGGGCGAGGGTCTGCTGGGACCGACCGTGATCGGGTTCGGCACGCCCGAGCAACAGCGGCGGTTCCTCCCACCGATCGTGCGGGGCGAGGAGCTGTGGTGCCAGGGCTACTCCGAGCCGAACGCCGGGTCCGACCTCGCCAACGTCGCCACCACGGCGGTGCGCGACGGCGACCAGTGGGTGATCACCGGCCAGAAGGTCTGGACGTCGCTCGCGCACTGGGCCGACTGGTGCTTCGTGCTGTGCCGCACCGATCCGGAGGCGCCCAAGCACCGGGGGATCTCCTATCTCCTCGTACCGATGGACCAGCCCGGGATCGAGGTCCGGCCCATCGAGCAGATGACCGGAACCTCGGAGTTCAACGAGGTGTTCTTCGACGGCGCTCGCACCGACGTCGCCAACGTGGTGGGCGCGGTGAACGGCGGCTGGAAGGTGGCGATGGGGACCCTGGCGTTCGAGCGGGGCACGTCGACGCTCGGCCAGCAGCTCGCGTTCGAGAACGAGCTGCGCGAGATCACCGACCGGGCGCGCCGGAACGGACGCACCCGCGATCCCGTGATGCGCCAACGCCTGGCGCGGGCCTGGATCGGGCTCCGGGTCATGCGCTTCAACACGTTGCGCACGTTGAGCCGGATGGAGGGCGACGAGCTCAGCCGCGAGGGGATGATCGCCAAGCTCTTCTGGGCGAGCTGGCACCGTGAGCTCGGGGAGCTGGCGATGGACGTCCTCGGTCCCGAGGCGACGATCGCCGACGCGCTGCCGTACGAGCTCACCGGGCTGCAGCGGCTCTTCCTCTTCACCCGCGCCGACACCATCTACGGCGGCTCCAACCAGATCCAGCGCAACATCATCGGCGAGCGCGCGCTCGGCCTCCCGCGCGGGCCCTCGTGAGCGTGCCCGCGCCGCCGAGCGGCCACGATCTGCTCGCGGGCAAGACCGTGGTCGTCACGGCCGCCGCGGGAACCGGCATCGGGTCCGCCACCGCCCGCCGCTGTCTCGAGGAAGGCGCGCAGGTGCTGCTGAGCGACCATCACGAGCGCCGGCTCGCCGAGACCGCCGAGGTACTCGAGGACGCGGGGCGAGGCCGGCCGCCCACCGCGGTGTGCGACGTCACGCAGGAGGCGCAGGTCGGCCGACTCGTCGACACCGCCGTTGCCGAGCTCGGCCGGATCGACGTGATGGTCAACAACGCCGGGCTCGGCGGTCCCGCCGAGATCGTCGACATGACCGACGAGCAGTGGCACGCCGTCATCGACGTCACCCTCACCGGGACGTTCCGCTGCACGCGGGCGGCGCTGCGGCACATGCTCGAACGGCGGGCGGGCGTGATCGTCAACAACGCCTCCGTGTTGGGATGGCGCGCCCAGGCGGGCCAGGCGCACTACGCGGCCGCCAAGGCGGGTGTGATGGCCCTGACCCGCGCGGCCGCGCTCGAGGCGGCACCCGCCGGTGTGCGCGTGAACGCGGTGGCGCCCAGCCTCGCGACGCACCCCTTCCTCACCAAGGTGATGACCGAGGAGCTGCTCGAAGAGCTCGCCGCGCGCGAGGCGTTCGGCCGCGGCGCGGAGCCGTGGGAGGTCGCCAACGTGATCGTGTTCCTTGCCAGCGACTACTCCTCGTACATGACCGGTGAGGTCGTGTCGGTCAGCAGCCAGCATCCCTGATGGTCGACAAGGCCGCGCTGGGCGCGGAGGGGGAGCCGTTCGTCCTCGAGGTCGAAGCGGGCAAGATCCGGGAGTACGCCCGCGCCATCCGCTCGGAGCACCCCGCCTACCTCGATGACGACCGCCCGGTCATGCCGGCGCACTTCCTCACGACGACGTTCCTGTGGGAGGGCGACGACGGCAACCCGTGGCCGCGCGTGCAGATGTCACCGGCACGGGGCATGCACGCCGAGCAGGAGTACGTCTTCCACGGCCCTCCGCCCCGCGCGGGCACCCGCCTGACCTGCCGGTCCCGGATCGAGGAGATCTACGAGAAGCAGGGAACCCGGGGCGGGACCCTGACGTTCGTGGTGATGACCACGGAGTTCCGCGACGACTCGGGCGCGCTCGTGGCCGAGGCCCGGATGACGGCGGTGGAGACCGCGAGAGCACCCGACGAACGGGCCGGAGAGGGTAGGTAGGGCGTGGCGACGACCTGGGACGACCTCATCGAGGGGGACACCGGGCCTCCGCCGTTGGTCGTCGGGCCGGTCACGGTCACCGACTCGGTGCGCTACCAGGGCGCCTCCGGAGACATGCAGCCGATCCACCACGACGCCGAGTTCGCCGCCCGGGCCGGCTACGACGCCCCGCTCACCGTCGGGATGTTCCAGGCGGGGCTGCTCACGACGTGGGCGACCGACTGGCTCGGGCCCGAGCACCTGCGGCGGAGCCGGGTCCGGTGGAAGGCCCAGGTGTGGCCGGGGGACGTGCTCACGTGCGCCGGCCGGGTGGTGCGCAAGTACGAGGAAGCCGGCGAGCACAAGGTCGATCTCGAGGTCGCCGGGAAGAAGCAGGACGGCAGCGTCGCGGTACAGGGCTGGATGACGTTCGTCGTGCCCGCCTGATGCGGCGGGCGCTGGCGGCGCTGGCCGCGCTCACGATGCTCGGCGCGGGCGCAGCCGCGTGCACCGACGACGAGGGCCGGGCGCGCCCGGTCGGAGACCAGGGAGCCGGCGCCCCGAACCTCCCCGCGCCCGATCGTGACGTCGGCCCCGCCGGCCTCGGCGATCCGTACTTCCCGACGCTCGGCAACGCCGGTTACGACGTCGGCCACTACACGCTCGAGCTCGAGTACGACCCGGAGACCGACGTCCTCGCCGGCACGGCCACGGCCGAGGCGCGGGCGACGGCGCCGCTCGAGTCGTTCAACCTCGATCTCGCCGGCATGGAGGTCGAATCGGTCACGGTCGACGACGAGCCCGCCGAGTTCGACCGCGAGGGCGAGGAGCTGGTCATCACCCCGGCGGCGGGTATCGCCGAAGGCGACACGTTCACCACGACCGTCGACTACGGAGGCGATCCCGAGGCCGCCGTCGCCGATTCGCTCGGCATCGAGGTCGGCTGGATCGAGACCCCCGACGGCGCCTACGTGCTGAACGAGCCCGACGGGGCCCACACCTGGTACCCGGTGAACGACCACCCGTCCGACAAGGCGTCCTACACCTTCCGCCTCACCGTGCCCGAGCCGCTGGTGGCGGCGGCCAACGGGGTCCTCACCGACCGGACCACCGCCGGTGGTACGACCACCTACGTCTGGGAGGCCGAGGCGCCGATGGCCAGCTACCTCGTCGAGGTGGCGGTGGGCGACTTCGTGATCGAGGACGAGGGGAAGGCCGGCGAGGTGACCATCCGCCACGTGCTGGCGCGCGAGCTCGCCGAGGAGGCGACCGCCGCCGCCGAGGACACCGCCGAGATGGTGGAGTTCTTCGCGGGGAGGTGGGGCCCGTACCCCTTCGACGCCTACGGCATCCTCGTCGTCGACGTGGCGCTGGGAGTCGCGCTCGAGTCGCAGACGCTCTCGCTCTTCGGCGCCGACACCTGCTGCTTCCCCGGCGCCGACGCGATCTTCGCCCACGAGCTGGCCCACCAGTGGTTCGGCAACGCGGTCACGCCCCGGCGCTGGCGCGACATCTGGCTGAACGAAGGGTTCGCCACCTACGCCGAGTGGATGTGGGCGGAGCACGCCGACGGGGTCCCGATCTCCCGGTCGGCCGAGCGCGTGTACGACGACGCCGGCGCCGCCGGCCAGTCGCGGCCCATCCTCGACCCCGGCCCCGAAGGCCTCTTCGACGGGCCCGTCTACGACCGGGGCGGTCTCACGCTCTACGCCCTCCGAGTGGAGGTCGGCGATGCGGTCTTCGACGACATCGTGCGCACGTACTTCGAACGGTTCGACGGCACGTCGGTGACGACCCAGGACTTCGTGGACGTCGCCGAGGAGGTGAGTGGGCGTGACCTCGAGCCGCTCTTCCGGGCCTGGCTCACGGAGGTCGCCCTGCCCCCGTTCCCGGAGGCGCCGCCGGCGGCGAGCTGACCCGCGGGGCACCGAAACGTGTGCGCGCGCGTCCCTGCCATCAGGTCGGTCCGCCAACGCTCGCCGTAGCTCCCGGCGAAGGCGGTTCCGTCGTGGCGACGAACAGCTGCCAGGCGTCGGGCACCCCCTTGAGCGTGTGCGTCCCTCGGTCCTCGAACCCGATGCCGGATCCCGCAACCAGGTCCTTCACGGTGCGCGAGACCATCACCTCGCCGGCGGCTGCCTCGGCGGCGACGCGGGCCGCGATGTGGACCCCGAGCCCGCCGACGTCGTCGCCACGACGCTCGATCTCGCCGGTGTGAAGGCCGGCGCGGATCGGCAGCCCGATCGCCGCGAGCTCGTCGCGAATCCGCTGCGTGGCCCGGACCGCTCGTCCGGGTGCGTCGAAGAGTGCGAGCAGGCCGTCTCCGGTGGTCTTGACGATCATCCCCCCTGCGAGATCGACCTCGCGGGCCGCGATGCGGTCGTGCTCGTCGAGGAGCTCACGCCAGCGCCGATCGCCGGCTTCGATCGCCCGCCCCGTCGAACCGACGATGTCGGTGAACACGATCGTCGCGAGCACGCGGTCCGTCTCCGCCGTCGAGCGAACACCGGTGAGGAACTCCTCGATCTCACCACTGACCGCGTCGCCGTCCTTCCACCAGAACTGATGATCGATACCCGGGAGCTCGACGAAGCGCGCGCCGGCGATCTGGGACGCCATCCATCGACTGCCGTGAACGCTCACGGCCCGGTCGCCGTGCTGGTGCAGCACGAGCGTGGGAACTCGCACGGCCGCCAGGAGATGGCGCACGTCGGTATCGAGCGCCATGAAATAGAGGTCGCGCACCATGCCCGGGCTCGCCGCCGAGCGTTCCAGCTTCGCCATCCACTCCCGGGCCCGGGGGTCATCGGCAACGCTCGGGGCGAAGGTGTCGAGTGTCGCGCCCGTTCCCCACGCCGGGGCGATGAGCTCTTCGTTCGCACTCACCACCTCGTCGAGCGGCGCGGCCCAGGGGTAGTCGGGAGCCTCGATCGATCGGGCCATGCCCCCGTAGAGCACGAGCCCGGCCGTGCGCCCGGGGTGCGTCGTGGCGAACAGGAGCGACGGCTCGACACCCTGGGACATCGCGAACAGGACCGCTCGACGCGAGCCCGCTGCGTCCATGACTGCTCGCACGTCCTCCATGGTCTGCTCGAGCGTGGGGGGCGCGGGTGGACGATCGGAGAGGCCCATGCCGCGTTTGTCGAACAGGATCACCCGCGAAAAGCGACCGAGCCGTTCGAGAAATCGGCGTGCGGCGTTGTTCTCCCACAGGATGTCCAGGTGGGAGACGAAGCCGAAGACGAACACGATGTCGCGGGGCCCCTCACCGATCTCGCGGTATGCGATGTGAACTCCGCCGCTCTGTGCGTACTTCGTGTCGCCGGGGCGGGCCATGGAAGGAGGTCAGTCCGGACGGGTGTTCGTGGCGGCGTCGAGGTAGGCGGGGCGCTCGCCACCGCCGTGCACGGTGATGCTCTCGCCGCTCACGTAACGCGCCAGGGGTGAGGCGAGGAACAGGCACACGTCGGCGATGTCGGCGGGCTCGGCCATGCGCCCGAGTGGCACCGTGGCGCCGACGGCGGCGATACCCTCCTCGTCGCCGTAGAAGAGGTGCGACTGCTCGGTGTGCACGAGCCCCGCCGTGACCGCGTTCACGCGCACCTTCGGCGCCCACTCGACCGCGAGCGTCTGGGTGAGGTTGATCACCCCCGCCTTGGCGGCGCCGTACGCGGCGGTCCCCGGTGACGCCCGGAGTCCGCTCACGCTGGCGATGTTGACGATCGAGCCACCTTCCGGCTGCTCCTGCATCACCGCGTTGGCCTGCTGCGCGAACAGCAGCGGGGCGACGAGATTGAGACTGATGATGGCGGCGGAGAACTTGGGCGACGCGGTGGCGGAGTCGGCCGGCGGGGAGCCGCCGGCGTTGTTGACGAGTACGTCGAGTCGACCGAAGCGCCCGGTGGTGAACTCGACGACGCGCGCGATCTGGTCGGCGTCGCGCACGTCGGCTTCGACGAACGCGGCGGTGCGCCGGCCCGCGCTCGGGAGCTCGTCGGGCTCGTGCCGGCAGCAGATCACCACGTCGGCGCCGGCCGCGAGGAACCGTTCGGCGATGCCGCGCCCGATCCCGCGGCAGCCGCCGGTGACGATCACGGCCTTCCCCGACATGTCCAGCGCGTCGGCCACGGCGCTAAGTTACACAGGCGATCTGACACACCGTCAGAAAGCGCTCGCGCCGAGCCCGACCGGGACGAGGAGATCGTGGGGATCACACATGCCGTCGCCGACGGCATCGCCGAGGTCGTGATGGACAACCCTCCGGTCAACGCCCTGACGGTGGCGGGATGGTTCGACCTGGCGGCCACGGTGCACGGCCTCGGCGACGACCCCGACGTGCGGGTCGTCGTGCTGCGCGCCGAGGGCAAGGGATTCAACGCCGGTGTCGACATCAAGGAGATGCAGGCGACCGAGGGCTTCGACGCGCTGGTCGGCGCCAACCGCGGCTGCTACGCCGCGTTCGCGGCCGTGTACGAGTGCGCGGTGCCGGTGATCGCGGCGGTGCACGGCTACTGCCTCGGCGGCGGCATCGGCCTGGTGGGGAACGCCGACGTCATCGTGGCGTCGACGGATGCGACCTTCGGGCTCCCCGAGGTCGACCGGGGCGCGCTCGGCGCCGCCACGCACCTCGCTCGGCTCGTGCCCCAGCACCGGATGCGGGCGATGGTGTACACGAGTGCGGTTGCGACCGCGGCCGAGCTCCACGAATACGGCTCGATCCTGCGGGTCGTGGAGCGTGAGGAGCTGCGCGATGCGGCGCTCGAGGTCGCGCGGGACATCGCGGCCAAGAGCCCCACCGTTATCCGGGCGGCGAAGGAGTCGCTGAACGGTATCGATCCCGTCGACGTGAAGCGCAGTTACCGGTACGAGCAGGGCTTCACGTTCGAGTTGAACCTCAAGGGCGTCGCCGACGAAGCCCGCGACGCGTTCGTCGAGAAGCGCGACGCAGAGTTCGAGAAGTAACTCGATGGCCGACAAGCGATTGTCCGAGGACGATGTCGTCGCCGAGCTGCGCGACGGCATGACGATCGGCATCGGCGGGTGGGGATCGCGCCGCAAGCCGATGAGCATCGTCCGGGCAATCGCCCGCTCCGACCTGCGCGATCTCACGGTGGTGTCGTGCGGCGGACCCGACGTCGGGATCCTGTGCGCCGCCGGCAAGGTCGCCACGGTGGAGTTCGCGTTCGTGTCGCTCGACTCCATTCCGCTCGAGCCGCACTTCCGGCGGGCGGTGGAGTCGGGCACCGTCGCCACGGTGCAGCACGACGAGGGCACGATCTACCTCGGCCTGCTGGCGGCGGCGTGGCGAGTGCCGTTCCTCCCGACCCGGGCCGGGCTCGGTTCCGACCTGTTCCGGGCGCACCCGCACCTCCGCACCGTGCGCTCGCCGTACCCCGGCCCCGACGGCGCCGAAGGGGAGGAGCTCGTGGCCGCGCCCGCGATCGACCTCGACGTGGCCGTCGTCCACCTCAACCGCAGTGACGCGCGCGGCTCGGGCCAGTTCCTCGGGGTCGACCCCTACATGGACGACCTCATGTTGCGGGCGGCGACCACGGGCTTCGTCTCGGCGGAGAAGGTGGTGCCGACCGAAGACCTGATGCGGGAGGGGCCGGTCGAGAGCCTGCGGGTGCCGCGCCACCTGACCGCCGGGGTGGTGGAGGCGCCGCACGGCGCCCACTTCACCTCGTGCGCACCCGACTACGAGCGCGACGAGGCGTTCCAGCGGGAGTACGTTGCCAGCGCGAAGTCGCCCGAGGCATGGGACGCCTTCCGCACCAAGTACCTCGACCTGCCCACGCACGCCGACTACCTCGCCCAGGTGGGGATGACGTGAGCCCGCCGACCCGCGCCGAGGTCTGCGTCGTGGCGTGCGCGGAGGCGTTCCGGGGCGACGGCGAGATCGTCGCCAACCCGATCGGCACCGTCCCCATTCTCGGCGGCCGGTTGGCGCGGGCGACGTTCGAGCCCGACCTCGTGCTCACTGACGCCGAGGCGCTGCTCGTCGCCGGCGACCTGCCTCTCGGCGCCGGCGCCGGCGACAAGGTCGTGGAGGGCTGGAACCCGTTCCGGATGATGCTGGAGATCACTTGGTCGGGCCGCCGGCACGTGATGATGGGAGCCACCCAGATCGACCGGTTCGGGAACCAGAACATCGCCTCCATCGGCCCGCTCGGCGCCCCCAAGGTGCAGCTCCTCGGCTTCCGCGGCGCTCCCGGCAACACCATCAACGACGCCACCAGCTACTGGGTGCCGAACCACTCGCCGAAGGTGTTCGTCGAGCAGGTCGACGTCGTGACCGGCATCGGCTACGACCGCGCCGCCGAGCTCGGGCCGGTCGCCGCCCGCTTCCACCGCCTCCCGCGGGTCGTGAGCAACCTCGGGGTGCTCGACTTCGAGACGCCCGACCACGCGATGCGCCTCCGGTCGACGCATCCGGGCGTGACCGTCGACGAGGTCGTGGCCGCCACGGGTTTCGAGCTGGTGGTGCCCGACGAGGTTCCCGAGTCGCGCCTGCCGGGCGACGACGAGCTGCGCCTCATCCGTGACGTGCTCGACCCGGAGGGCCAGCGCGAGCGCGAGGTCCCGTCGTGAAACCGGCGCTGCGCACGCGCGCGTGCGAGCTGTTCGGCGTCGAGTACCCGATCGTGCAGACCGGGATGGGGTGGGTGGCGGGCGCCCGCCTCACCTCGGCGACGAGCGCCGCCGGTGGGCTCGGCATCCTCGCTTCCGCCACGATGACGTTCGACGAGTTGAGGAAGGCCGTCCACGAGGTCAAGGACCGCACCGACAAGCCGTTCGGCGTGAACCTGCGTGCCGATCAGGCCGACGTGGAGGACCGCATCCGCCTCATCGTCGAGGAGGGCGTACGCGTCGCCAGCTTCGCCCAGGCGCCGGGCAAGGACGTCATCGCCCGCCTCAAGGACGCCGGCGTCGTGACCGTGCCCACGGTCGGCGCCCGCCGTCACGCCGAGAAGGTCGCGGAGTGGGGCGTCGACGCGCTCATCGCGCAGGGCGGCGAGGGCGGCGGCCATACCGGCAGCGTGCCCACGTCGCTGCTCCTGCCGCAGGTCGTGGACGCCGTTGACGTACCCGTTCTCGGCGCCGGCGGCTTCCACGACGGGCGCGGCCTGATCGCGGCACTGGCGTGGGGCGCGGCCGGCGTCGCGATGGGCACCCGGTTCCTCCTCACGCGCGAGAGCACGGTGCCCGACGACGTGAAGGCGATCTACCTGCAGACACCGGTCACGGGCACGGTGGTGACGAAGGCGATCGACGGCTACCCGCAGCGGGTGATCAGCACCGACACCGTGAGCCACCTCGAGGGGGCGGGGCGGTTCACCGCGCTGCCTCGAGCGCTCCGGAACGCGCTCGCGTTCCGCAAGCTCACCGGCGCGACGCTGCGCGACCTCCTGCGGGAGGGCCGGGCCATGCGCAAGAGCCAGGAGCTGACGTGGAGCCAGGTGGTGATGGGCGCGAACGCCCCCATGCTCACCAGGGCGGCGATGGTCGACGGTCGCCCCGAGGTGGGCATCCTCCCGACGGGCCAGGGAGTCGGCGTGATCGAGGAGCTGCCGAGCGTGGCGGAGCTGGTCGAGCGCATCATGACGGAAGCCGACGAGACGCTGGCGCGACTGGGGGCCTGAGGGAGAGTGGGGAAGATGGCGAAGACGCGCGTGCCCGCGATCGAGGGCTGGTTCACCACCGGTGACGAGCCGGCACTGCTCGGCAGTCGCGGGGTGGAGACCGGCAGCTACTTCTTCCCGAAGAGCCTGGCGTTCTCGCGGAACCCGGCCGCGCCGGGCGAGGCGCTCGAAGAGGTGCCGCTCGGGCGGCGCGGCCGGGTGTGGTCGTACACCACGAACCACTACGCGCCGCCGCCGCCGTTCGTGGCGCCGGATCCCTTCGAGCCCTACACGATCGTGGCCGTCGAGCTGCCGGACGAGCAGATGGTGGTGCTGGGCCAGCTCGCCGACGGCGCCGATCCGGCGACGCTGCGAGTCGGCGCCGAGGTCGAGCTCGAGGTCGGCACCCTGTACGAGGACGACGAGCACGAGTACGTCGTGTGGAAGTGGAGGCCGGTATGAGCAGCGCCCCAGGGAACGAGGTCGCGGTCCTCGGCGTGGGCATGCATCCGTGGGGGAAGTGGGGCCGCAACTTCGTCGACTACGGCGTGGCCGCCGCCGAGGCCGCGCTCGCCGACGCCGGGCTCGAGTGGCGCGACGTCCAGTTCGTGTCGGGTGCCGACACCATCCGCAACGGCTATCCCGGCTTCGTCTCGGGCGCGACGTTCGCGCAGGCGCTCGGCTGGCAGGGTGCGCCGGTGGCGAGCTCGTACGCCGCGTGCGCGTCGGGTGCGACCGCGCTCAACGCGGCCCGGGCCCAGATCCTCGCCGGCCTGTGCGACGTCGCGCTGGTCGTCGGCGCGGACACCACGCCCAAGGGGTTCCTGGCCCCGACCGCGGGCGACCGTCCCGACGACCCCGACTGGCTGCGGTTCCGGCTCCTCGGCGCCACCAACCCGACGTACTTCGCCCTCTACGCCCGGCGCCGGATGGAGCTCTACGGTGCGACGCCGCGCGACTTCGCCCGGGTGAAGGTGAAGAACGCCCGCCACGGGCTCACCAATCCCAACGCGCGCTACCGAAAGGAGGTGACCGAGGACGACGTGCTCGGGTCGCCGGTCGTCGCCGATCCGCTCCACCTTCTGGAGATCTGCGCCACCAGTGACGGGGGAGCCGCGGTCGTGCTCGCCAGCACCGATTACGCCAAGACGCGTGGGGCCGGCTCACCGGTTCGGGTGGCGGCGATCTCGACGGTCACGCCGACGTATCCCAACACCGTGATCGAGATGCCGAACTTCGCCACCGACTCGTCGGCCGGCGTCGCCGCGCCCGACCGGACCTTTCGCGATTCGATCGCGGCGACGGCGTACGACGAAGCCGGCCTCGGACCGGACGACCTCGACGTCGCGGAGGTCTACGACCTGTCGACCGCGCTCGAGCTCGACTGGTACGAGAACATCGGGCTCTGCAAGGCGGGCGAGGCGGAGAAGCTCCTCAACGACGGCGACACCACCATCGGCGGGCGCATCCCCGTGAACCCGAGCGGGGGGCTGGCGTGCTTCGGCGAGGCGGTGCCCGCCCAGGCCCTCGCCCAGGTGTGCGAGCTCACCTGGCAGCTACGCGCCCAGGCGGGGGAGCGCCAGGTCGAGGGCGCCAGGGTGGGCCTGACGATCAACCAGGGCCTCTTCGGCCACGGGTCCTCGGTGATCGTCCGCCGCTGATCCCCTCCCTCCCGTGGCGTCGGCGAGCTCCGAGGAATGGAGGGTGCTCGACGCCAGATCGCGAGGGGCGGTCAGGCGAAGTGCCCGACGAGGCGCTCGGCGTACCAGTCCTCCCACGGTTCCGACGGTGACTGGGCCGTGTAGTCGCGGTCGAGCTGCACCAGCATCCAGGTGAGCTCGCTGCGCACCGGCGCGTTGCCCAGGATCTGCCCGAGCTCGGAGAGGCGCGTCAGCCAGTCGGCGTACCACGTCGCCCAATCGTCGTCGGCGCCGTCGGTGATGCGAAAGACCGTGTGGTGCGTCTCCCCGGCCTCGTGGAGCAGTGCGCTCACCTTCCCGACGCGTTCGTCCATCTCTCCTCCTTCACCTCGTTCCTCCGTGGCGGCCCTCTCCCGCCGCGAAGGCCCGAGCGCCGGCGCGTGACTCGCCCGACTCGAGCGTGGCACGCCCGAGTCGGAGCTCGTTGCGCATCGCCTCTTCCTCGGTGAGGCCCCACTGCTCGATGGCCGAGCGACGGTCGTTGCGCAGGCACGTCTGGGGAAGCGCCGCCAGCTCCCGGGCGAGCGCGACCGCGGCCGCGAGCGCGGCGCCCGAATCGGTGACCCGGTCGACGAGCCCCATCGCCAGGGCTTCGTCGCCCGGAACGCCGCGTCCGGTGAGGATCAGGTCCATCGCACGGCCGTGACCGACCAGCCGCGGGAGACGGATGGTGCCGAGGTCGATCAGCGGCACCCCGAAACGGCGGCAGTAGACGCCGAGCACGGCGTCGCGGGCGGCGACCCGCAGATCGCACCAGACGGCGAGCTCGAGCCCGCCCGCGACCGCGTGCCCTTCGATCGCGGCGATCACCGGCTTCGACAGCGCCAGCCGGGTCGGCCCCATCGGCCCGGGCCCGTCCTCGGTGACCCGGTTGCCGCGGCCCTCCGCGACCGCTTTGAGGTCGGCGCCGGCACAGAACGTGCCCCCGGCGCCGGTGAGCACCGCGACCGCGAGCGCGTCGTCGGCGTCGAAGGCCTCGAACGCGTCCCGCAGCGCGTCGGCCGTCGGGCCGTCGACGGCGTTGCGAACCTCGGGCCGATCGATGGTGACGACCGCGACCGGTCCGTCGGTGTCGGCGCGTACCGTCGGTGAGGTCATGATCCGGGCACGCTACCGAGCAGCCGCGCCCGCCGCTCCGCCGCGATGGCGGCCCGGGCGGCATTGGCGCCGCACGCCCCGTGCACGCCGCCACCCGGGTGCGCCGACGCCGACGCCAGGAACAGTCGTTTCACGGGCGTCTCGGCGCGGGCCAGCCCGGGCACCGGGCGGAACACGAGCTGCTGGTGGACCTGGGCGGTGCCGCCGTTGACGGCGCCGTGTACGAGGTTGGCGTCGGCGGCCTCGAGCCCGGCCGGCGTCGCCACGTGCCGGGCGCGCACCAGGCCGCGGAAGCCGGGCGCCCACCGTTCGATCTCGTGCTCGATCCGGTCCGCATAGCGCTCCGCCTCGGCACCGTCCCAACGACCGGTGAGATCACCCCCGTTGTCGCCGCGCACGCACGCGGGTACGTGCGTGTACCCCCACAGGGTCTCGGTCCCGCCGGGGGAGCGGGTCGGGTCGGTGGTCGTCATCTGGCCCAGGACGAGGAACGGGTGCTCGGGGAGCCGGCCGGTGGCGAGGTCGGCCGCGAACCTCGTGAGGTCGTCCATGGAGTCGGCGACGTGCACGGTGCCGGCGAGCCGGAGCGGCTCGGCCGCCCACGGCACCGGACCGTCGAGCGCCCAGTCGACCTTGAACGTGGCGTGGTCGTACTCGAAGTCGCGCAGCGAGTCGAGGTAGGAGGCGGGCAGGTGTTCCTCGCCGACCAGCTCGCGGTAGAGCGCGGGTGCGCCCGTGTCGGCGAGGACCGCCTTGCGGGCTCGGATCGCCGTGCCGTCGGCACAGGTGACCCCGGCGGCACGCCCGGCCCGCACGTCGATGCCGGTCACGCGTGTACCGCAGCGCACCGAGGAGCCGCGGGTGGCCAGCCGGGCGACGAGCGCATCCGTCAGCCGGCCGGCGCCGCCCTCGGGTACGGGGAACCCGCGCTCCTGCCCGATGCCCGCCAGGAGCCAGCCGAAGATCGATCCCGCCGCCGAATCGGGCCCGAGGTCGGTGTGCATCGTGAGGCCGCTCAGCAGGAGCGCCGCGCCCTCGCCGGTGAAGTGCTCCCGGGCGTAGCGGCGCACGGGGAGCACCGCGAAGCGGGCGAAGGGGAGGACGCCGCGCGGGCCGAGCCGGGACAGCAGCCGTACGCCCGCGCGCACGGGGGGGAAGGGCGAGAGGAGGGCATCGACGACGTCGGCACCCAGGCGCTCCCACTCTCGGTACACCTCGCGCCAGGCGGCGCCGTCGCCGGCGGCGTCGGCGTCGAGGGTCGCCGCGGTCGCGTCGAGCGTGGTGGCGATCGCCACCGCCCCGTCGGGACCACGGGGAGGCCCCAGCGCCAGCGGCGCTCGCCGCCAGCGGAGGCCGTGGTCCTCGAGCGAGAGGCGCCCGATGACCGGCGACGCCGCCGCCAGCGGGTAGAACGCGCTGAACCGGTCGTGCACGAACCCCGGCTCGGTCAGCTCGCCGCTGCGCACCGCTCCTCCGGGATCGGGCTGGGCCTCGAGCACGAGCACGTCCCACCCGGCGTCGGCGAGCAGGTTCGCGGCCACGAGCCCGTTGTGGCCGCTGCCGATCACGACGGCGTCGGGGTCGGTCATGGCTCGAGTCTCTCGCGCCCGGGACCCGCCCGGCGCGGTGGTGGCCGGCACGGGGGCGGGGCATCGCCCGGGATAGGGTCTGACGGCCCGTCAGATCCCACACGCCCGGGGCGTTCGAGCACGATGGACCTGACCTTCAGCGAGGAAGAGGAGGCGTTCCGCGCCGAGGCGCGCGCCTGGCTCGGCGCCAACGTGCCCGCCGAGCCGCTGCCGTCGGGCGATACCGCGGAGGGTTTCGCCCTGCACAAGGAATGGGAGCGGCGCCTCTTCGACGCCCGCTGGGCGGTGGTGTCGTGGCCCGAGGCGTACGGCGGGCGCGACGCCAGCCTCTGGGAGTGGCTGATCTTCGAGGAGGAGTACCACCGGGCGGGCGCGCCCCAGCGGGTCACCCAGAACGGGATCTTCCTGCTCGCGCCCACGCTGTTCGAGTTCGGCACCCGGGAGCAGCAGGACCGGATCCTGCCCCGCATGGCGTCCGGGGAGGAGACGTGGTGCCAGGGCTGGTCGGAGCCCGACGCCGGCAGCGACCTCGCCGGCATCCGCAGCAAGGCGGTGCGCGACGACGCCGCCGGCGGGTGGCGCCTGAGCGGGCAGAAGACCTGGACCACCCGGGGCGCGTTCTGCGACCGGATGTTCGGGCTGTTCCGCAGCGATGCCAGGGCCGAGCGCCATCGCGGTCTCACGTACTTCCTCGTCGACCTCGGGGCGGACGGCGTGACCGTGCGCGGGTTCGGCCGTCTCGACGGCGACGAGGGCTTCGCGGACG
>DASUUL010000021.1:0-2352 GCA_036374115.1 Acidimicrobiia bacterium
CCGACGCGGCCGCGGCGTCGGCCGTCTCCTTCATCGGCACCGCCCGGCCGCGGCGGGTGAACCCGTCGGCGGTGATCAGCGCGACGGCACCGGCGTCGGCGAGCCGCACCGCCACCGCCTCGGCGCCGTAGCCCGAGAAGATCGGGAGGAAGATGGCACCGAGCTTGGCCACCGCCAACACGGCGGCCACCGTCTCGGGGATCATGGGGAGGAAGAGGCCCACTGCGTCTCCCGCACCGACGCCGCGGGCAGCGAGCCCGGCGGCGAGCCGGTCGGTCATGGTCAGCAACTCGGCGTAGGTGAGCGTCCGGGTTGATCCCTCCTCGCCCTCCCAGACGATCGCGGGCTGGTCGCGCCGGTCGGGGTCGTGCGCGTGACGGTCGAGGCACGTGACCGCCAGGTTCAGGCGCCCGCCGACGAACCACTTGGTCCACTCGATGCCGTCGGAGGAGTCGAGGACCCGCTCGTAGGGCACCGCGAACTCGATGCCGAGGAACTGCACGACCGCATCCCAGAACCACGCCGGGTCTCCGATCGAGCGCTCGACGAGCTCGCCGAAGTCGCCGACGTCCTGCTCGGCCATGAACCGCCCGACGTTGCTGCGGGCGACCTGTTCGGGCGTCGGCCGCCAGGCGATCTCCGGCACGCCGTGCAGGCTACCGACCGCTCACCGGACGAAGAGGTGCCAGCCCAGCCAGCACCATCCGCCGAGCGCGGCCACCCGGACCGCGCGCCGGCGGAGTGCGAGCCCGACGACGTCGCCGAGCCCGGTGAGGCGGCCGGGCCGGAGGCGCGCCCCCAGCTCGAGGGCCACCGCCGCCGCCGCCAGCACGCCCCCGGCCACGAGGGTGAGGACCCGGGCCGTCATCGGCGCGCCAGGGTGACGCCCAGCAGCAGCCACCCGAGGAACACGGCCGCTCGCAAGGGGACATGGGCGTCGGCGGCGTCGAGGAGGGAGCTGACGGTGGGGTGGTCGGAGCGCGGCGACTGGAGGTAGGCCGAGAGCCACCACACTCCGACTGCCACGCCCAGACCCAGCCACGCCAGGATCCCCGACGGCGGGACGGCGGCGCGGCTCGGCGGGCGCCGGAGCCCGGTTCGGGCCGCGAGGAGCACGACGAGCACCGCCGAGCCCGCGGTGAGGAGCGCGGCGGGCCACGTGAACGACTCGGTCGTGCCCAACACCAGCGCGTAGGCCGCGACCGCGACCCAGGCTGCGGTGCGCGCAACGCTCGCGCGCCTCGTCGTCTGCTCCCGCACCGCACCAGCATGGCCGCGCCGGCCCCGCCGTTCGGGCCCGATCGGTAGGGTGACCCGGTGGCCGGCGATGCGACCGACGATCGTCTCGTGTGGATCGACCTCGAGATGACCGGTCTCGAGGTGGAACGCCATCGCATCGTCGAGATCGCGGTTCTGGTGACCGACTCGCAGCTGGAGGTGCTCGACGAGGGCATCGACCTGGTCGTGCACCAGCCACCCGAAGCGCTCGCGGCCATGGACGACTTCGTGCGCAAGATGCACACGAAGTCGGGGCTCCTCCCCACTATCGAGGCCTCGACCCTCTCGCTGGAGGCGGCGGGTGCGCAGGCACTCGCCTACGTGGGCGAGCGCGTGCCCGAGGCGGGCACGGCACCGCTGTGCGGGAACTCGATCGGTGTCGACCGTCGCTTCCTGCACCGCTACCTGCCGGAGCTCGACAACTACCTCCACTACCGCAGCATCGACGTGTCGTCGCTCAAGGAGCTGTGCCGGCGGTGGTACCCGGAGGTCTACGCCGGCCGTCCGGGGAAGGCCGAGACCCACCGGGCGCTGGCCGACATCCGGGAGTCGATCGCCGAGCTCCGCTACTACCGCGAGCACCTGCTGCGCCCGGCTGCCGACGTGTGAGCGCGCCTTACATGCCTTGACAGGCATATAACTAGCTGGCAATATGGGTGCGTGACCGCGACCACCACGTTCGAGGTGCTGGCCGAGCCGAGCCGGCGGCGCATCCTCGACCTCCTCGAGCCGGGCGAACGGTCGGTGGGCGACCTCGTCGCCGCGCTGGGCATGAGCCAGCCGGGCGTGTCGAAGCACCTCCGCGTGCTGCGCGACGCCGGGCTGGTGGCGGTGCGCCGGGACGCGCAGCGGCGCTGGTACTCGATCCGGCCCCAGCCCCTCGCCGAGGTCGACGCCTGGCTCGCCCCCTACCGGCGGTTCTGGGCCCAGCGCCTCGACGCCCTCGAGCGGCATCTCGACGACACGAGGCTCGACGCGCCCGCGGCCGCCGACGACCGGCGGTGAGGAGCTCACCATCGCCATGAGAAGCATGAGAAGGAGGACGTCATGACGGAGACGGCGGACGGAACCCTC
>DASUUL010000022.1:0-16033 GCA_036374115.1 Acidimicrobiia bacterium
GGCCTCGTGACGGTCGTCGTCGACCGAGAGGATGGGGCCGGCCGCGCTCAGGCACATGGCGCCCCTCCGGTTGTTCGTGCGCGGACCGGTCGCCCCGTCGGTACTTCTGCACAAACGAGGTGGGCGGCCTGCGCGGCGCCCCGGGCGACCGCGGGGGTGAGGCCGACGCCGGCGTCGAAGCGTTCGCCTTCGATGCCGAACACGACCACGCGGGCGGGGAGCCGGTCGAGGGCGCGGCCGAGAGCGACCGCCTCGCCGATCCCGAGGGCGTGGGTGCTCCCACCACCAACGGGCTCGGGCAGAGCGTCGCGGCCGGCCTCGGCGCGGACGACCGTCCCCGGCTCGGCGCCCGAGCGCATCGCGTCGACGACCACCGCGAGGTCGGCACCCTCCCAGGCGTCGAGCACCCGTGCCGGCTCGCCGTCGCTCTCCACCACCCGTACGCCCGCCGGCAGGTCGGGACGAGCGAGCGCGATCGCCCGCAGACCGGCGCCGTCGTCGCCGCGGAAGGGGTTGCCGACCCCGATCACCACCACGCCTCCTCCGACGCCGCCGGCGCTCACGTTCGCTCCACCCGGAGGTCGAGGAAGTGGGTGGCGCACGAGATGCAGGGGTCGTAGTTGCGGATCGCCTGCTCACAACGCCGCCCGAGCTCGGCGTCGTCGAGCCCGAGCGCACCCTCGACGAAGTGCCAGAGGTCGTGCTCGATCGTGGGCTGGTTCTGCGAGGTGGGCGGCACGATCTCGGCGTCGAGGATGATGCCCGCGCCGTCGAGGCGATAGCGGTGGTAGAGCACGCCCCGGGGCGCCTCGGTGCAGCCGTAGCCGGTGGCGGCGACCGGCTCGACCGGGACGCTCGGCCGGTCGGGCTGCTCGTACGCGTCGATGATCCGCAAGGCCTCGTCGCATGCGTACAGCACTTCGACCGCCCGCACCACGATGCTCTGGAACGGGTTCCGGCACTCCGGCCCCAGCCCGGCGGCGGCGGCGGCGTCGCGCGCCGTCGCCGACAGCCGGTCGAAGTTGAGGTTGTACCGGGCCATCGGCCCGACGAGATAGTGGTCGCGCTCGCGGAGCCGGGCGTGGAGGGCGTTCGAGTGCTCGACGTGCTCCTCGACGACGTGCTCGCCCCACTCGGCCGGCCTGATGTCGAGACCCCGATCGGACACGACCCTTCCGTCGGTGATCGGGTACTCGTCGGGATGGCGCAGCGACACGACCTCGTGGTCGTGCTCGAAGTCGGGGAAGTCGAAGGTCGAGACCCAGCGCACCGTCTCGAGCGCGTCGTCACGGGCGCGCTCGAGCGGGGCGGCGAGCGCGCGCAGCTCCCGGCGGGTCGGTACGCGGTAGAAGCCGCCGATGCGCACGTTCACGGGATGGATCGCCCGCCCGCCGATGAGCTCCATGACGTCGTTGCCGGCCTTCTTGAGCCGCAGGCCGCGTTCGACCGCGTCCCGGTGGTCTTCGGCCAGCGCGACCGCGCTCTCGTAGCCCAGGAAGTCGGGCGCGTGGAGCATGTACACATGGAGCGTGTGGCTCTCGATCCACTCGCCGCAGTAGATGAGCCGCCGCAGATCGCGGAGTGGACCGGTGACGGCGGTTCCGCAGGCGTCCTCGATCGCGTTGCACGCGCTCATCTGGTATGCGACCGGGCAGATCCCGCAGATCCGGGCGGTGATGTCGGGGGGCTCCGTGTAGCGGCGGCCCCGGAGGAACGCCTCGAAGAAGCGCGGCGGCTCGAAGATGCGCAGCTGCACGTCGGCGACCTCGCCGTCGTGGATCTCGACGTACATGCCGCCCTCTCCCTCCACCCGGGCGAGGGCCTCCACCTTGAGCGCCCGGCTCGCGGGGCTGCGGTGCGTCATCGGGCCGTGTCCTCGTGCGCTTCGCTCTCCCGCCGGAACTCGTCGGCGTAGGCGTTGAAGGTGCGGAACGTTCGCATGATGTCGCCCTCGCCCATCCCCAGCCGCCCGAGCCAGCCCGCCAGCGACCCCGTGTTGGGGTTCTCCATCGGCCCGAAGCAGCCGTAGCAGCCCCGGTGGTAGCTCGGGCACAGCGCCCCGCAGCCGGCGTGCGTCACCGGACCGAGGCACGGGGTTCCGTGGGCCACCATCACGCACACGTTGCCCTTGGCCTTGCACTCGACGCACACGCTGTGGTCGGGCACGTTCGGCCGCCGCTCGTGGAGGAAGGCGTTGATCACCTCGAGGAGCTGGCCCTTGTCGATGGGACAGCCGCGCAGCTCGTAGTCGACGCGGACGTTCGCCGAGATCGGGGTCGAGGTCTCGAGGGTGGAGATGAACTCCGGCGTCGCGTACACAACCGAGATGAACTCCTCCACGTCGGCGAAGTTGCGCAACGCCTGGATCCCACCGGCGGTGGCGCAGGCGCCGATGGTGACGAGCCGGCGCGACGCCGCTCGCACCTCCTCGATGCGGACGGCGTCCTCAGGCGTGGTGATCGACCCCTCCACGAGGGAGAGGTCGTAGGGCCCCTCGACGGTCGCCCGCGACGCCTCGAGGAAGTATGCGATCTCGACGGCATCGGCAACGTCGAGCAGCTCGTCCTCGCAGTCGAGGAGGGTCAGCTGGCACCCGTCGCAGGACGCGAACTTCCACACCGCCAGCTTCGGCTTCGTCTCGGCCGTCACAGCTCGCGCACTCCGAGCAGTGGGGCGACCCGCTCGTAGGCCAGCACCGACCCGTCCTTGCACACGAAGAGGTGCTGGAGCTGGCAATGGCCGCAGTGGCCGATCGCGCACTTCATGTTGCGTTCCATCGCCACGCGGATGCGCCGCCGCTCCACGCCCATGTCGACGAGGGCCTCGGAGGCGAAGCGCATCATCACCTCCGGGCCGCACACGAGCGCGACCGTGCCGGCCGGGTCGAACGTCGCCCGCGGCAGGAGGCGGGTGACGACCCCGACGTCGCCGTGCCAGCCGGCGTCGGCGTGGTCGACGGTGATCTCCACATCGGCGTCGAACCGCCCGCGCCAGCGTTCGAGATCCCGGGTGAACACGAGGTCTGCCGGCGACCGGGCCCCGACCAGCACCGCGACGCGTCCGTAGCGGTCGCGCTCGGCCAGCAGCCGGGCAACGGCCGTGCGAAGCGGCGCGAGCCCGATACCGCCGGCGAGCACGACCACGTCGCGCCCGGCGGCGTCGTCGAGCCCCCAGCTGCTGCCGAACGGGCCCCTGAGGCCGATCACGGCGCCGGGGGCAGCGCCGCACAACGCCGCCGTGACCGCGCCCACCGACCGGATCGTGTGGAGGAGCACGCCGTCGCTGCCGCGGTCGCCGCTCACCGAGATCGGCACCTCCCCCACCCCGTACGCCCACAGCATGTGGAACTGGCCGGGCGCCGGCTCCGGGAGCGGGTCGTCGAGCGGCTCGAGGGCGATCGTCGTCGTGTCGGCGGTCTCAACGGTGGAGCCGCGCACGCGGTACCGGCGCGGCACCATCGGGCCGGCGGCGGCGGGCTCAGCGACCGTTGCCATACACGTCGAGGAGCTGGAGTCGGGTCGCCTGGAGACGCTCCTGCGACACCCGAGCGAACCGCTGCATGAGCAGGTAGCCGAGGCGCGTGTCCTCGTCGCATTTGCCCCGCAGGCACGCGCCGTCGAGCGCGACCGCGCCGACGGCGGTGACGGCGCGGGCGTCGAAATGCCACCGGTACGGCGGGAACAGCCACGACCACCCGAGCACCTCACCGGGCCCGAGGGTCTCCACGACGAGCGCACCCCGCTCCGGCACGTTGATCTCCAGCGCGACCTTCCCTTGGCGCAGCACGTAGAACGTGTCGGCGGGCTCGCCCTCGCGAAAGATCATCGTCCCGGCTTGGAATCTCACGTTCGTGCCGCACCCCGCGATCAGGTCGAGGTAGTCGGCGTCGAGGTCGTGGAAGAGCGGTTCCGCCGCCAGGAGGTCGCGGATCTCGCGCACGTTCACCGGGATCGGCCTCTCGATGCGTCCGGCGTCTCCCGGATCGCCCGGACCTCTTCGGTGATGTCGATGCCGACGGGACACCACGTGATGCAGCGGCCACAGCCCACGCACCCGGACGTCCCGAACTGGTCGATCCAGGTGCCGAGCTTGTGCGTGAGCCATTGCCGGTAGCGCGACCGGGTCGTGGACCGGACGCTGCCTCCGTGGAGGTACGAATGGTCGGCGGTGAAGCACGAGTCCCAGCGCCGCCAGCGCTCGGCGTGCTCGCCGGCGAGATCGGTCACGTCCTCCACGGACGCACAGAAGCACGTGGGGCACACGAGGGTGCAGTTCGTGCACGAGAGGCACCGCTCGGCAACGTCGTCCCAACGAGGATGCTCGAGGGTGGCGGCGAGGAGGTCCCGGATGTCGTGAGTGTCCATCGAGCGACCCATGCTCGCGGCGGTCTGCTCGACGACCGCCTCGGCCGCGTCCGTGTCGGGAGGCTGCACGTCACGGGCCGTGAGCTCCGCGAGCACGGCCGCACCCGCGTCGGTCCCCACCTCCACCAGGAACTCGTGGCGATCGTGGTCGAGCAGCTCCGTCAGGGCGAGGTCGAACCCCGCCGTCGCCTTCGGCCCCGTCTCCATGGACACGCAGAAGCAGGTCCCGCCGGCCGTGCCGCAGTTGACGGCGACGACGAACGCGCCCGCCTTCCCCGACGCGTAGGTCGGGTCGGTGGCCGCGGGGTCGAGGAACACCCTGTCCTGGATGCCGATGGCGTGCAGGTCGCACGACCGCGCCCCGAGGAACGCGTAGCGAGGGCACTCGTCGGCGCCGGTCTCCACCGTGAAGCCGTCGTCGGGGTCGCGGGCGGCCCGCCACAGGAGCGTGCGCGACGGGAAGAGGAACTGCTTCCACGAGTGCGGGCCCACCGCGTAGCCGAACAGCGCGTCGTCGTCACGACGCCGGAGGCGGTACGAGCCGCCGTCCTGCTCGTCGGTCCAACCGGCGGGCAGGTCGTCGACGCCGTCGACCTCGTCGAACACGATGGCCTGGTCGCGCACCGTCGGCCCGACCACCTGGTAGCCCCGGTCCCGCAGCAGGCGAATGAGCGCGTCGAGCCCGGCAACGGCGATGACGGCCTCGGCTCGCCCCCAGCCGTGCTCCTCGTCGGGCATCACCTACCAGCATGGACCGCCCGGAAGTCAGGGCACCAGCCCCGCGGCGTCGTCCCGGCGCTGGAGGAAGCGGATCGACTGCGGAACGAGCGCGCTGACCACGGCCGCGACGATCCAGTCGAGAGCGTCGAGGGAGCGGGTGTCGAAGAGGTCGTGGCCCACCGGAGTCGCCACCACCGCCACCTGGAGCGCGACCGAGAAGGCGACGGCGATGGCCAGCCAGCGGTTGGGCGGGAGCCGACCCTCGTCCCACCCGTGGCCCTCGTGGCGGATGACGAACACGTAGCCGAGCTGCACCCCGACCAGCGTGGTGAACACCAGGGTCCGGACGTGTTCCCAGGGCAGATCCCGCACCACGTGCGCGTAGAGCAAGGCTGCGAAGGCGCCGGCGGCGAGGATCGCGCCCCGACCCAGCATCCGGAGCTGCTCGCGGGCGCCCAGGAGGGAGCGGGTACGCCGGGGCGGCTGGCTCATGATCCCCGGCGGCGCCGGGTCGGTCGCGAGCGCGAGCACCGGCAGGCCGTCGGTCACGAGGTTGATCCAGAGGATCTGCGTCGCCAGCAACGGCGCGCCGGCGTCGCCGAAGATCAGGAGCACCGCCAGGATGAGGAGGACCTCGGCGGCGTTGGCCGAGAGCAGGAACGACACGATCTTCTGGAGATTGAGGTAGATACGGCGGCCCTCGCGGATGGCCGCCACGATCGAGGCGAAGTTGTCGTCGGCGAGCACCATGTCGGCCGCGTCCTTGCCGACGTCGGTGCCGGTCCCCATGGCGACGCCGATGTCGGCGGCGCGCAGCGCCGGCGCGTCGTTGACGCCGTCGCCGGTCATCGCGACCACCTCACCGCGCGCCTTCCAGGCGTCGACGATCTTGACCTTGTCGGCCGGGTCGACCCGAGCGAACACCGGGTACTGCTCCGCCACCTCGCTCAGCTCGTGCTCGCTCAGACGCTGCAGCTCACGCCCCGCCATCACCCGTCCGTGATCGGCGATGCCGACGTCCCGGGCGATCGCCGAAGCCGTCGCGGGGTGGTCGCCGGTGACCATCAGCACCCGGACGCCGGCCGCCTTCGCTTCGGCGACGGAGGCGGGTGACTCGTCGCGAGGCTCGTCACGGAGTCCGACGAGCGCGATCCACACGAGCCCGTCCTCGAGGTCCTCGAGCACGCGGGAGGTCGCGCCCTCGACCACTCGCTCGGCGAGGGCGAGCGTCCGGAGCCCGCCGGCCGCGAGCTCCTCGGCCTGGTCGAGGAGGCGGCGCCGCCCGCCGTCGTCGAGGGGAACCACGCCCTCGGTGGTGAGGATGGCGTGGCACCGGGGCGCCATCACCTCGGGTGCACCCTTGACCGACATGCGGAGGGCGCCGTCGCCCTCGTCCAGGGTGGCCATGCGCTTGCGGGTGGCATCGAACGCGAGCTCGTCGACGCGTCGGTAGCGGCCGCGGACGACGGCGGGGTCGACGCCCGCACTCTCGACAGAGCGCAGGAGCGCGATCTCGATCGGGTCGCCCGCCTCCCCCTCGTCGCCGGTGTGGGCATCGCTGCACAACGAAGCGACGCGTGCGTACGCGTCCCGCATCTCACCGTCGAGCTCCGCCACCTCCTCGTCGCCGGCCGCCGTCAACACCCGCTGGACGCCCATCTCGTTGCGGGTCAGCGTCCCGGTCTTGTCGGTGCAGATCACGGTGGTAGCACCGAGCGTCTCGACCGCGGCCAGCCGCCGCACCAACGCGTGCTCGCGGGCCATGCGCCGCGTCCCCCGAGCGAGCGTGATCGTCACCACCGCCGGGAGCCCTTCCGGGATCGCGGCGACCCCCAAGGCGACCGCGGTGAGGAACATCTCGTCGCTCGGATAGCCACGGGCGGCACCCAGGGCGAACACCAGTCCCGCCACCCCGGCCGCGAGCAGCGCGAGCCGGCGGCCGACCGACGCGAGCTCGCGCTGGAGCGGTGTCGGCTCCTCCTCCTGTTCCTCCATCAGCCGCGCGATCCCGCCCACCGCGGTGTCGCCGGCGGTCGCGACCACGACACCCGCCCCCCGGCCCGCGACGACGGTCGTGCCCGTGAACACCATCGAGTGGCGATCGCCGAGCACGGCGTGCTCCTCCACCGCATCGACCTGCTTCGCCGCCGGGACCGACTCGCCCGTCAGCGCCGCTTCGGCGGCGCGCAGATGACGTGCGTCCACCAGCCGAACGTCGGCGGGGACGCGGTCCCCGGCACCCAGGAGCACCATGTCGCCGGGCACGACGTCGCGGGCCGGGACGCGCCGCTCGTGGCCGTTCCTCCGCACGGTGGCCTCGGGAGCGGTGGTCCGTCGCAGGGCCTCCAGCGCCTCCTCGGCGCGTGCACCTTGCACGAACCCGAGCACCGCGTTGAGCACGACGATGGCCGCGATCACGCCCGCTTCGACCCATTCGCCGAGCAGAACGCCGCTCACCAGCGCGGCCCCGACCAGCACCCACACGACGACGTCCCGGAACTGCTCCAGGAGCAGGCCGAGCGCTCCCGACCGCTGCCGGGCCGCGAGGGCGTTCGGGCCGACGACCGCCAGCCGGCGTGCCGCCTCGGGCTCGTCGAGGCCCCGCCGGGGATCGGTGCCGAGCTCGGCGAGCACATCGCCCAGCGGTCGGGCATGCCACGGCAGCACGGCGGACGGCGACGCGCCGGCGGGGCTCGTCACGCGATCGCCCGTCCGGGTCGCGAGAGACTGCCCGCCGTGCTCGCGCTGTGGGTTCCGGTCTTCGTGGCGGGTGGTGCCGTCCTCGTATGGGCGGGCGTGGGGGTCGCGGCCTCCGGCGACGAGATCGCCACCCGCACCGGCGCCGGGCAGCTCCTGATCGGCGCGTTCCTCGCCGCCCTCGCCACCTCCCTCCCCGAGGTCGTCAGCAACGCCAGCGCCGCACTCGCAGACGAGCCCGCGCTGGCCGTGGGGACGGTGTTCGGCAGCTCGATGGCCAACATGGCCATCCTCGCAGGCCTCGACCTCGTCCACCGCGGCGCCATGCTCACCTCCGTCGAGCTCCGCCAGGCCCGCCTCGCCGCCGTCGCCATCATGCTCACTTCGGTCGCCGTGCTCGGGATCGTCGACCCCTCCGACGTCGAGATCGGGTGGATCGGTGTGTACCCGTTCGTGATCACGGGCCTGTACCTGCTCACGCTGCGGTGGCTGGGACCGCCGCGTGTGCCGACCCTGCCCGGCCCGGACCCTCTACCACGGCCGAGCCGGCTCAGCCGGCTGCGAACGGCCGGCATCGGGCCGGCGGCGCGGCGCTTTGCCGTAGCGGCCGCGGCCATCTTCGTCGCCGCACCCGTCGTCGTGAGCGCGGCCGAGCGAATCTCCGACGAGACCGGGATCAGCAGCGGGTTCGTCGGCGTCGCCTTCGTCGCCGTCGCGACGTCGCTGCCGGAGGTGTTCACGTCGCTCGCCGCGGTGCGGATCGGGGCCTACGACCTCGCCGTCGGGAACCTCCTCGGCAGCAACTCCTTCAACGTCGCCAGCCTGGTCGTCGCCGATCTCTTCTACACGCGCGGAGCGTTGATGAGCGCGGTCGGACCGGTCGACGTCATTGCCGGCCTCGTCGCGATCACGCTCATGGCGATCGCGCTCGCCGCCATCGTCGTGGAGACCGACGAGGAGCGGGTGGGGGCGCTCGAGCCGGGGCCACTGCTCCTCCTCGCCGCGTACGCGCTGGGCATCGTGGTGGTGGGCGCGGCCGGCATCTGAGTGGTCGGGGCCCCCTACCCCTGGGGTCGTTGGACCCTGGCCACCGCTGGGAGCATCGGCCACGCTGGGGAGGTCATGGAGGAGGATGCCCCGCTCCTGGACATGGAGCTCCCCGCGGGTCGGCTCGTCGTCCGGCCGGTCCGGCCGGGGGACGGCCGCGCTCTGGGCGAGCTCTACGGCGCCCTCCCGCTCGAGGACCGGTACCACCGGTTCTTCTCGTTCTACGAGCCCTCGGCCGACTTCCTCGACCACATGGCCGGGGTGCGCGAGGAAGGCGGCGACGGCCTCGTCGCCGTTCTCGACGACCGGCGGATCGTCGGTGAGGCCACCTACTTCCTCCTGCCGTCGGGTGCCGGGGAATTCGCGCTCGCGGTGGCGCCCGACTGGCGGGGATGGCTCGCCCCGTACCTGCTCGACGCGTTGGCCCGCCGAGCCGGCGCCCGCGGCGTCCCCAGCCTCCAGGCCGACGTGCTCATGGAGAACGCCCCGATGCTGGCGCTCGTGCGCGCGCGGGGCTTCGTGACCCTCGACCACTCCGGTCCCGTCGTCAGGGTGGCGATCGGGACCTCCGAGCGAATGCCGCGCTGGTCGGAGGACCATCACCGGCCGCGTGTCCTCGTGGAGGCGGCAGGAGCCCACTGGCGCGCCGAGCACGACGTTCGGTCGGCCGACTTCGAGGTGGCCGTCTGCCCCGGACCGGGAGTTCGCTGCCCGGCCCTCCGCGGCGAGCAATGCCCCCTCGCCGCCGGTGCCGACGCGATCGTCGTCGCACTCGACCGCGAGAAACCCAAGACGAAGGCGCTCCTCCAGGCCCATCGGACGCTCCACCCTTCGGTTCCGGTGACGACGGTCGATGCGGTGACTCCCGATCGGGAGCTGATCGCCTTGCTGGAGCGGCTCACCGGTACACGACCCTCCGGGGGTGGCGCCGAGCCGCGCCCATAACGACGGAGAATGCTCGCGTGCGGGAGCAGCGGGTGACCCACCCGGCCGGCCTGTCGACGGCCGAGGCGCAGGCTCGTCTCGCTCGCGACGGGCCGAATCAGCTGCCGCCGCCACCTCGGCCCTCGGCCCCCCGACAGTTCGCCCGTCAACTCGTCCACTTCTTCGCCGTGATGCTCTGGATCGCGGGCGCACTCGCCTTCGTCGCCGGTCTTCCCGAGCTCGGAATCGCGATCTTCCTGGTGATCCTGTTGAACGCGGTCTTCGCATTCGTACAGGAGAGCCGCGCCGATCGGGCGGCGGAGCGCCTGCGGGCTCTGTTGCCCACCCGGGTCACGGTGCGGCGCGACGGCCGATTGCTGCAGGTCGACGCGCCCGAGGTGGTCGTCGACGACGTCCTCGTGCTCGGGTCCGGCGATCGGATCCCCGCCGACGCAACCGTCGCCGCCGCCTACGGCGTCCTCGTCGACACGTCGCTCCTCACGGGTGAGAGCGAGCCCGCGACCGCCGAGGCGGGCAACGCCCTCCATGCAGGGACGTTCGTCGTGGAA
The DNA here is from genome assembly GCA_036374115.1 of Acidimicrobiia bacterium. Taxonomy (GTDB): domain Bacteria; phylum Actinomycetota; class Acidimicrobiia; order IMCC26256; family JACDBD01; genus JACDBD01. The sequence goes on from DASUUL010000022.1 coordinate 10,322, forward strand.
GGTGAGGCCGAGGCGGTGGTGACGGCCACGGGCGGGTCGACCCGGCTGGCGGAGATCGCGCGCCTCACGACCCTCACGATCAAACCGACGAGCCCCCTGACCCGGGAGCTCCGCCGCGTCGTCCGCACGATCGCGGTGATCGCCGTAGGCATCGGCGCCGCGTTCTTCGGCCTCGCGCTGGCACTCGGCGAGCCGCCGTCGCAGGGCTTCCTGTTCGCGATCGGCGTCACCGTCGCTCTGGTACCGGAGGCGCTGCTGCCCACGGTCACGCTGTCGCTGGCGTGGGGGGCCGAGCAGATGGCGGATCGGCAGGTGCTGGTGCGCCAGCTCGAGGCCGTCGAGACGCTCGGGTCCACCACGTTCATCTGCACCGACAAGACCGGGACGCTGACGCTCAACCAGATGACCGTCGTCGAGGCGTGGACGCCCACCGGATCCGCCCGAATCAGGGGGGCGGGGTACGAGCCCGTCGCGGAGGTCACACTGGCGGACGGTGGCGGGCGGCCCGCACTCGAGCAACTCGCCATCGCCGCCACCCGCTGTTCGGCCGGCTACGCCTCCTGCCCCGACGGCGAATGGCGGGCCCACGGCGATCCCATGGAAGCGGCCCTCGACGTGTTCGCCCGCCGCTTGGGCGCCGATACCGATCGCGACCGCGCCCGCCACCGTGCCCGAACGCGGTTCCCGTTCGATCCGCGTCGCCGGCGCATGTCGGTGGTGATCGATGACGAGATCCTCGTGAAGGGGGCACCGGATGCCGTGCTCCCGCTCTGTCGCAACGGTGAGGCCGCCACTGCGCCGCTCGAGATCTTCACCGCCCGCGGCCTCCGCGTGCTGGCGGTCGCCGCCCGCCCCGTGGCCGGCGCCGCACCCCGCTCAGCGGAAGAAGCGGAGACCGACCTCCACCTTCACGGCCTCCTGGCGATGGAGGATCCGCCCCGCGACGACGTCGCCGAGGCGATCGCGAGCTGCCGGAGCGCCCGGGTCAAGGTCGCGATGATCACCGGCGACCACCCCGTCACCGCCGCCGCCATCGCCACCGAGGTGGGCCTACGCGGTCCCGACGACCCCGTCGTGTCGGGCGACGAGCTGCCGGCCGACGACACCGAGCTCGGCGCGCTGCTCGACCACGACGGGATCGTCGTCGCACGAGTCTCGCCCGAGAGCAAGCTGCGCATCGCCGGCGCGCTGCGCGCTCGCGGTCACGTCGTGGCGATGACGGGCGACGGCGTCAACGACGGCCCCGCGCTCCACGAAGCCGACATCGGGATCGCCATGGGTGCCTCCGGCACCGACGTCGCCCGCGAAGCGGCCGATCTCGTGCTCCTCGACGACCACTTCGCCACGATCGTCGCCGGCGTCGAACAGGGGCGCGCGACGTTCCTCAACATCCGGCGGTTCCTCACCTACCACCTCACCGACAATGTCGCCGAGCTCACGCCGTTCGTCGTGTGGGCCCTGTCGGGCGGGCGATTCCCGCTCGCCCTCGGTGTGCTCCAGATCCTCGCCCTCGACATCGGCACCGATACGCTCTCCGCCGTCGCGTTGGGCGCCGAGCCGCCCGGGCGGCGCGTGCTGGCGGGCCCACCCGTGTCCGGTCGGCTGCTCAACCACACCGTCGCCCGCCGAGCGTTCACGGTTCTCGGTCCCACGGTGGCGGTCTGCGCGATGGCTGCGTTCGTCGTGTCGTTCCTGGCCGCCGGTTGGCGGCCCGGCGACTCGTTCCCCGGGGGCCACGTCGCCATGGCCGCCTCCGGCGCCGCGTTCATGACCGTGGTGATCGCCCAGACGGCCAACGCGTTCGCCTGCCGCAGCTCGACCCGTTGGCCCGGCGCCATCGGGTGGACCACGAACCGTCTCCTGATCCCGGCCGCCGCGGCGGAGCTCGCCTTCTCGCTCGTGGTGTTGCTCGTCGGGCCCATCGCCGACGAGCTCGACCAGGCCGCTCCGCCGCTGATCGGCTGGGTCGTTGCCGTGGCGTCGGCCGGCGTGCTCTTGACCGTGGACGCCGCCGACAAGCACCGGCGCCGCACCCGCTGAACCGGCCTATCCCGCCTCGCGCAACGCTTCGATCTCGCGCAGCACCGCCAGGCGTTCGAGGCCCTCGCGCTCGGTTGCGCGGACGCGCTCCTCGCGCATGTGCAGCGTTCGGGCAATCGCCGTGATCGGCATCGGGGGCTCGCCGGCGAGCCCGTAGCGCATCGTGATCACCTCGCGCTCGGGTTGGGACAGCAACGCCACGGCCTTCCGGAGCGCGCTGTGCGCGAGGCTGACGGTCACTTCCTCCTCCACCTCGGACGGCTCGCCGGCCACGAGCTCACCCAGCGTCGCCCCGCCCTCCTCGCCGACGGGGACGTCCAGGCTGGTGACGGTGCGCCCGGCGCTGCGCAGGGCGGTCAGGTCCTTGGGGTCGAATCCGCCCCGGTCGGCGAGCTCCTCGTCGGTAGGAGGCCGCCCGAGCTCGCCCATGAGCTCCCGTTCGACCCGCGCCACCTGGCGCTCGATCTCGGCCCGGCCGACCGGCAGGCGGATCGTGCGCGACTGCTTGGAGATCGCGCGCTGGATCGCCTGGCGGATCCACCACGTCGCGTACGTCGAGAACTTGAAGCCCTTGCGCCAGTCGAACTTCTCCACCGCCCGCGTGAGACCGAACACTCCCTCCTGCACGAGATCCAGCAGCGAGACCCCCGAGCCCTGGTAGCGCTTCGCGTTGTGCACCACCAACCGCAGGTTCGACTGGATGAACTGCTCCTTGGCCTGCTCGTCGCCCGCCTCGACGCGTTTCGCCAGCTCGACCTCCTCCTGGGGCGTGAGCAGCGGATAGCGGCCGATCTCGTCGAGGAAGACCCGGACGGTGTCGGTGGTCATGGCGGCGACGTCGCCGTTCGCGAAGACGGGCGGGCCCGCCGCGTGACCACAGTCGTCGGCGAGCTCGATCCCGGCCTCGTCGATCTCGGCGAACAACGCGGCCAGCGTCTCGTCGTCGAGCTCGAGGTCCTCGGCCAATTCCTGCACCTCCGAGAGCTCGAGGCAGCCGCGCCGCTCGCCCTCCTCGACGATCGCGGCGACGCGGGGCTCCTCGCGCAACTCGGTCGTGGAGTCGTTCACGTCCGTAACCAGGGTCGGAACCGGCGAGTCAGCCCTCGAGCACGAATGTGACCAGCAGGTTCACCTGATAGCTCGTGATCGCCCCCTGGTCCACGTGCACGCTCTGTTCCTTCACCCACGCCGATCTCACGTTCCGCAGGGTCTCGGTTGCCCGTGCCACCCCTTGATTGATGGCGTCCTCGAAGCTCTGTTCGGACGTCGAGGAGATCTCGGTGATCCTTGCGACGCTCATGCTCTGGTCCTCCCCTTCTTGCCCTTCCTGTCTCTTGTCTCTTGTCGCGGCGTGTACCCCGCATCATGGCGGGAGGGCGGGAGTCGGCGGGAGAGGCCAAAGTCCCGTTCTGCCCGAGGGTCGGGGCTGGTCGGGAGTGTGACCTTCTGCCCTGCCGCCGGCGCCCGCGCACGTCCACAATCAGGATCAGCACACCGACTGCCCTCACGGCCCGGGGATCGGGGGGACGAGGATGACGAACTCCATCGAGAACTGGCTCGAGACCCACGCCGAGCAACTCCGACTCCTTGCCGACCGCCTGGACACGGACCCCGACCTCCCTCGCTTCCTCGCGGGGCTGGTGCTGGCAGGCCTCAGTGACGACGAGATCTTCGATCACGTCCGGACCACGCTTCCGTCGTGGGACGGCCAGGAGAATCCTCTTGCGCGGGTGGCCGACGCGCTCCACGAGGTTCGCGAAGCGATCGCGGCATCGTGAGCACCGCGGCGGGCACCTGTACGGGCGACGCGACGGCGGAGGGTGGCGAGCATGAGTGAACGTCTTCTGGAACCGGCCGTCGAGACCCGTGGTCGCGTCACGGAGAACGAACGGACGTACGCCCTCGAGAAGCTGGCGCAGCTGGCTCGATTCACACCCGGGCCCGTCCTCGATGCACGCCTGCGACTCCACCTCGAGCCCGACCCCGCTCGAGAGCGGCCTGCGATCGTGGAAGCATCTGTCGACGTCGACGGTCGTCTCGTGCGCGCCCAGGTCGCCGCGCCGACCATGCGGGAAGCGGTCGATCTGCTCGAAGACCGTCTCCGGCGCCGCCTCGTGCGCCTCGGCGAGCGGGACCAGTCGCTCCAGCTGCGCCACCGGGACGCGGGCCCCGGCGAGTGGCACCACGGCGACGAGCCGGCGCGCCGGCCCGAGTACTTCGCGCGTCCACCGGAGGAACGCGAGGTCGTACGCCGAAAGGCGTTCGCGCTCGAAGCAGAGAGCGCCGACGAAGCCACCCTCGACTTGGAGCTGCTCGACCACGACTTTCTCCTCTTCCGCAATGCCACCACCGACGAGGAGAACCTCGTCCATCGCATCCCCGAGGGCGGCTATGCCCTCGTGCAGCCGACCGAGCACGTCGAAGTGCTGGAGGGCTGCGCCGCGCCGGTCATCGCGAGCCCCCTCGTCCCCGCGCGCATGAGCATCGACGACGCGAGGAGGCTCCTCGACCTGGGCAGCGAGCCCTTCGTCTTCTTCCTCGACGCTCGAACCGGCCGGGGCAATGTCGTGTACCGACGGTACGACGGTCACTACGGCCTCATCACTCCGGCAGAGTGAGGTCACCGATCTCGAGAGCCCATGCGCCGTCGCCCGAGTCGCGCCAGGCCTAGGACCCTGGCGTGCGTCCACGTGGCCAATAGCCTGACGGCGTGACCTCGCGCCGTCCCGCGTGCCTGCCGGCCCACCGCGGGAGGGTCCCCCCGGTCGGTCGGGCTCGGCGACCCTCGCCGGCCGGCGTAGACGCCGTGGTCGTCCGCTCGTGAGGCTCGCGCTGGCAGGCGACACCATGCTCGGACGAGGGGTCGCAGAGCGCCTCGCCGTCGAGGCCCCGACGAGCCTCTTCGCCGACGAGGTCGTCGCCGCCGCCCACGAAGCCGACCTGTTCCTCCTCAATCTCGAATGCTGCGTCTCCGATCGGGGCGAACCCTGGCCCGACCCGTACAAGCCGTTCTTCTTCCGCGCGCCGCCCGTGGCCGTCGAGGCGCTGCGCCACCTCGGCGTGGATTGCGTGACCCTCGCCAACAACCACGCTCTCGACTTCGGTCGGGACGCACTGGTCGACACGTTCCGTCATCTCGACGATGCCGGGATCAGGTACGTGGGCGCCGGCCCGGACGAGACGGCCGCCCGGACACCGGTCATCCTCGAGCACGCGGGCGCCAGGGTCGGGATCGTGGGCGTGACCGACCATCCTTCCGAGTACGCCGCGGGTCACGAGCGCCCCGGCGTCGCCTACGCGAACCTCTGGCGCGACCCCGAGGATTGGTTGCTCGACACCATCGGGAGCCTCGACACCGACATCGCGGTCGTCACTCCTCATTGGGGTCCCAACATGGTGGCCGAACCGGTCGACCATGTTCGATCGGCCGCAGCTGCGTTCCGCGCCGCCGGCGCGACGCTGGTGGCCGGACACTCGGCTCATGTCTTCCACGGGGTCTCCGACGGCGTGCTCTACGATCTCGGGGATTTCATCGACGACTACGCCACGCACCCCGAGCTGCGCAACGACCGCAGCCTCCTGGTCCTGGTCACCTTCGACGCCGGCCGTCCGGTTCGCCTCGAGGCAGTTCCGCTCGCGCTCGACTTCTGTCGTACCCGCCTGGCGGACCCG
>DASUUL010000023.1:0-5534 GCA_036374115.1 Acidimicrobiia bacterium
CTCGGCGGCGACGCGTCTCTAGCCGTGCTACCTGCCGGCGACCGGGCCGCCGGCGACACGGTCCGCGAGCCCGTAGAAGCGCACGGGCGTGTCCCACAGCACGGCGGCGAGGTCGTCGCCGCCGAGACCGTGCTCGTCAGACTCCCGCAGGAACGACGTGACCGCCTCCGGGTAGAGGGCGTCGGGGTGGGGGAAGTCGCTGGCCCACATCACGTGGTCGGCGCCGACCCGGGTGACGACCCAGGCGGCGAGCGGGTCGTCGGGGTCGGTGGAGATCACGCACTGGCGGGCGAAGTACTCCGACGGCGTGAGCGAGAGCGCGGCCGTCTCGGTGTCGTGCACCCACTCGTCGTGGCCGTCGAGGCGGGCCAGCCAGTAGGGCAGCCAGCCGGTGCCCGACTCGAGGAAGGCGACCCGCAGCGACGGGTGGCGTTCGAGCGCCCCCTCGAGCAGGAGGCTGGCCATTGCCGCCATCTGCTCCATCGGGTGTGACAGAGCGTGGCGCACCGCGAACATCTCGCTCACGTCACGGCCGATGGTGGGGCCACGCAGGCCCAGCCCCTCGTGCACCGAGAGCACGAGCCCGGTCTCCTCGAGCACGTCGTAGAGCGGGTCGTACGCGCGATCGCCGAGGCTGCGGCCGTAGAGGTGGTTCGGGCGGGCCATCACTCCCGGGAGCCCGAGCGCGGCGGCGTGGCGGGCGCCGGCCGTGGCGAGGGCGGGCTCGGCGAGCGGCACGATCCCGACGCCGGTGAGCCGGCTCGGGTCGGTCGCGCAGTAGCCGGCGATCCACTCGTTGTAGGCGCGGCACGCGTTCGCGGACTGCGCCGCGCTGAGCTCGGGCTGGTAGGGCACGAACAGTCCCATCGACGGATACAGCACGACCGCGTCGATACCCTCGGCGTCGAGGCAGCGGAGGTACTCGCGTGCCGAGCACCCGTCGGCGAAGAAGTCGGCCAGCTTGCCGAGGTCGCCGACGGGCTCGAACGGCGTGGTCGGCGGCAGGTCGGCCGCCTCCATCCCACCCGGGACGCTTCCGAACGCGTCCGCCGGCTCTACCACGTGCGCGTCCGCGTCCAGGACCCGCCGCCCGTCACGCACCGCGCCCCCTCACGACTCGCGGCGCGCCGCAAGGGCGCCGTCGAGGGGGATCACGGTGCCGCTCACGTAGCTCGAGGCGTCGGAGGCGAGATAGAGGACGGCCTCGGTGACGTCGTCGACCCGGCCGAGCCGGCCCATGGGCGTGCGTTCGGCCACGAACCGCTTGATCGCACCCGGGTCGGCGGCCTGTTCTGCCATCTTGGCGAACAGTCCGGTGTCGCATGCCGCCGGCGAGACGACGTTCACACGGACACCGTCGGGTGCGTGCTCGATCGCCGCCTGCTTGGCCAGGTTCACCAGCGCGCCCTTCGACGCGCAGTAGGCGGCGTAGTTCGGGGATCCGATGGAACCCAGCACCGATCCCAGCAGCACCGCGGAACCGCCGCCGCCCGGCACCATCGCGGGGATCGCGTGCTTGAGGCACAGGAACGGGCCCTTGAGGTTGACGTCGAGGATGCGCTGCCACTCGTCGTCGCCGGTGTCGGCGAGCGCGGCGCGGGTCTCCACCGCGGCGCTGCACACGAGCACGTCGAGGCGCCCGTGGCGCTCGCGTACCCCGGCGAGCAGCGGTGCGACCTCGTCTTCACGCGTGACGTCGACGGCGGCGGCCTCGGCCGCGCTCCCGTCGGCCACCAGACCGTCGGCGACCCGCCGGGCGCCCATCTCGTCGACGTCGAGCACCACGACGCGCGCGCCCTCGGCGGCCAACCGGCCCGCGACGGCCTCGCCCAGGCCGGACGCCCCGCCCGTGACGACCGCGGTCTTGCCGAGCAGCCGCGAGCTCACGACGGTCACCGCAACGCCGCCAGCCCGCCGTCGCAGGGGATGACCGCGCCGGACGTGTAGCTCGACAGGTCGCTGGCGAGGAACAGCGCGATGCCGGACACGTCTCCCGCCGTGCCGAGCCGGTGCAGCGGGATATTGCCGAGGAGGCCGGAGAGGAACTCGTCGCCGTCGGCCATCTCCGCCACCACCTTGCGGAACCGGGGCGTGTCGATCGACCCGGGGGCGATCACGTTCGCCCGCACGTCCGGCCCGTGCTCGGTCGCGATCTGGCGGGTGAGCGCGACCAGCCCCGCCTTGGCGGCGCCGTAGGCGGCGTAGCCCTCGGAGCCGATGAGCCCGAGCACCGACGCGGTGTTGATGATGCTGCCGCCACCGGCCTCGTGCAGGTGCGGCATGGCGGCACGGCACGCCCAGAAGATCGCGCTCAGGTTGGTCGCGATGGTGATGTCCCAGACGGCCTCGCTGGTGTCGACGAGCCGGCCCGACATCTGGATGGCGGCGTTGTTGTAGAGCACGTCGAGGCGCCCGAGCTCCGCGACCGCCGCGCCCACCATGGCGTCGACGTCGGGACGCACCGAGACGTCGGTGTGGATCGCCGTCGCCGCGCTGCCGGCCCGCTCGACGAGCGCCACCGTCTCGCCCGCCCCGTCGTCGTCGACGTCGGCGACCGCGATGCGGGCGCCGTGCTCGGCGAAGCGCACGGCCGCCGCCCGACCCTGGCCCGATGCCGCGCCGGTGATGAGCGCCACCTTCCCCTCGAGTAGGCGGCCATCGCGCAACCGGTCGTCTCCCACTGCGGCGGGACCGTAATGAAACCTGACACGAGCGTCAACGTTCTCGATGCCGGTCCGGCGGATGTGACCGATACCCGGGTGCGGGCGAGCCGGTGCCGGTGCCAGGCTGCCGCCGTGCCCGCCGAACCCGACGCGCTCTTCCATCTCGACGCCACCGCGGGCGGCCGCGACCGCTTCGTCCCTACCGAGCTCACGCGCGGCCCCTGGGACCCCGGCGCCATGCACGGCGGTGCCCCCGCCGCGCTGTTGGCGCGCGCCGTCGAGCGGTTCGAGCCCGGGCCGGCGTCCCACGTCGCCCGGGTCACCGTCGACCTGCTGCGGCCCGTCCCGCTCGAGCCGGTCGAGGTCCGCGCCCGGATGCTGCGACCGGGGAAGAAGGTGCAGATCGTCGAGGCCTCGCTCGTCGCGCGCGAGGCCGAGGTCGTGCGTATGACCGCCCTCCGGCTCCGCGAGGCCGACCTCGCCCTCCCGGAGGCCGCCGCTCGCGAGGACCGCCTCGAGCCCGGTCCGGGGCAGGCCCGCCAGTACGACGACGAGGGCCCGCTCGACTTCGGGCACGCCGTCGACATGTCGCTCGCCCACGGCTCGTGGGAGAAGCGGGGCCCCGCCGCGGTCTGGTTCCGGCTCGCCGTGCCCGTGGTCGCGGGCGAATCCGCCTCGCCGCTGTCGCGGGTGATGGCGGCGGCCGACTTCGGAAACGGCATCAGCTCGTCGCTCGACTGGAACGAGGGCTGGACCTTCGTCAATCCCGACCTCACGGTGTACCTGCACCGCCTCCCCGCCACCGAGTGGGTCGGGGTCGACGCCGTCACCTGGCCCGAGGGGCGGGGGATCGCGGTCGCCGAGGCGCGCCTCTACGACGAGCGGGGGAGGATCGGCCGTTCGGTGCAGAGCCTGCTCCTCGATCGCCGCTAGCTGGACAGCCACTATCCGGATATCTAATATCCAAGATATGCGGCTCGGCGAAGGCGTGGAGTGGGGTCTCCACTGCGCCACCCTCCTGTCGTTCGTGCCGGAGGGACAGGCGCTGCCGGCGGCCCGGCTGGCCGAGTACCACGGTGTCCCCGCCGCGTACCTCGCCAAGCACCTGCAGTCGCTGTCGCGGGCGGGCATCGTCGAGACCGTCGCCGGTCCGAAGGGCGGATACCGCCTCGCCCGACTCCCCACCGACATCACGGTGCTCGACGTCGTCGAGGCCCTCGACGGCGGCGAGCCCGCGTTCCGGTGCACCGAGATCCGGCGCCGGGGGCCGGCGGCGCTGCCGGCGCGCGAATACCGGCTGCCATGCGCCATCCACGTGGTGATGGATCGGGCCGACGCGGCATGGCGCGAGCAGCTGGCGGCGGTGTCGATCGCCGATCTGGTGGCGACCTTGGGGCGCGACGCGCCCCGGCGGGCGCTGGCGAAGGGTGCCCAGTGGTTCCAGGAGGTGCTGCGATGAGGATCTTCATGACGGGCGCGACCGGGGCGATCGGGCCGGCCACGCTGCGGGCGCTGGTCGCCGACGGGCACGACGTGCGGGCGGCGGCGCGCAGCGACGCCAAGGCCGCGGCCGTGCGGGCCGCCGGGGCCGAGTCGGTGGTGGTCGACCTGTTCGACCCCGCCGCGGTACGCGCCGCGGTGGGCGACAGCGAGGCCGTGCTCCATCTTGCGACCAACGTTCCACCGACGCGGCAGGCGATGAAGCGGTCGGCCTGGGACACGCACAACGCGCTGCGCACCACCGCCACCGAGCACCTCGTGGCGGCAGCGCGCGCGGCGGGAACCGAGGTCTTCGTGAAGGAGTCGATCAGCTTCAGCTACCCCGACCGGGGCGCCGAGTGGATCGACGAGGACGTCCCTCCCGACGAGTCGATTGCTCTGCTGCGACCCACGCTCGCGGGTGAGCGCATCGCGCTCGACTTCGCCGGCGACGGCCGCCGTGCGGTCGTGCTCCGCTTCGGCCTCTTCTACGGGCCGTCCACGCGGCACACCGACGAGGCCCTGAGGCTCGCGCGCTGGCGGATGTCGACGGTCGCGGGGAGCCCGGGAGCGTACATGTCGTCGCTCCACGTCGACGACGTTGCATCGGCGGTGGCAGCGTCGCTGCGAGCACCGACGGGGATCTACAACGTCTGTGACGACGACCCGCTCACGCACCGCGCCTATCTCGACGCGTTCTCGGCCGGGTTCGGGTTGGGCAAGCTGCACATCACCCCTTCGTGGTTGCTGCGGCTGGTCGCCGGCGGCGCGTCGCGGGTCTTCACCGCCTCGCAGCGCTGCTCGAACAGGCGGTTCCGCGCTGCGACGGGGTGGGCGCCCACCTACCCGAGCGCCCGCGAGGGGTGGGCGGCCGCCGGCAACGCACGGGCCGGCGGGACCGGACGCGAGGAGCGCCACCGTGCCTGAGCGCCTGCTCCGCATCGTGCTCGTGTTGCTGGCGGCGCAGGGCGCGGTCGTCGGCCTGTGGGCGACCTTCGCCCCCCGGTCGTTCTACGACGACTTCCCGGGCGGGGGGCGCACCTGGGTCGCGGCCGACGGCCCGTTCAACGAGCACCTGGTGCGCGACGTGGGTTCGCTCTACCTGGCCATCACCGTCATCACGGTGGCCGCGGCGATCCTGCTGGTGCGCTCCCTGGTCGTGATCGCCGGCCTCGGGTGGCTCGTACAGGCCGTGCCCCACCTCGTGTACCACCTGCGCCACCTGGAGCTGTACGACCCGGGCGACCAGGTCGCCAACGTGACCGGGCTCGTGCTCGTGGCCGTCTTGGCGGCCGTCGCGCTCGTGCTCGGTGCAAAGATGCCCGCATCGCTGACGCCGCGCTCTTCCGCTTCGAGCACGTCGGGGTAGGAGGCCCCGGCCGGGCACTCCTG
>DASUUL010000024.1:0-2655 GCA_036374115.1 Acidimicrobiia bacterium
TGAGTGGACGTGCGTTGCGCGAGGTCTACCTCTCGCAGTTCGAGGCGATCGTCGCCGAGGCCGCGCCCGCATCCGTCATGTGCGCGTACTCCACGGTCAACGGCGAACCTGCGTGCCAGAACGCGGCGTTGCTCGCCAACCTGAAGACCGACTGGGCCTTCCCCGGCTTCGTCACCTCGGATTGGTACGCGGCCAAGTCGGTCGAGGCAGCGTCCGCGGGCCTCGATCTCGAGATGCCGGCGGGGTTCAACCTCGGAGCCCCGCTCGGTCGGGCGATCGCGCGCGGGACGGTCCCACGGGAACGCCTCGACGACATGGTTCGGCGTGTCCTCACCCAGATGTTCCGGTTCGGGATGTTCGACGGTAACCCCCCAGGCGATGCGACCGCGACCGTGACGACCGATGCCCACGCCGCCGTCGCCCGAGAGGTGGCGGCGAAGGGCACGGTTCTCCTGAAGAACAGCGGTGCCGTGCTCCCGGTCGAGCCCGACACGGTCGGCTCGATCGCGGTGATCGGCGCCGGTGCGGGGACGGCCGCACTCACCCGGGGCGAAGGCAGCGCCGAGGTCGAGGCGCCCTACGTCGTCACCCCGGCGCAGGCCATCGCCGAGCGCGCACGAGCCGATGCGATGACTGCCACCTACGCGCCGGGCAACCGCGACCCGAACCTGCCGATCCCGGCGGTCCCGGCGTCCGCGTTCCCACAGGGGCTGGGGGTCGAGTACTTCGACAACGAGAGCCTCTCGGGGGAGCCGATCCACGCAGCGCAGATGCCGGCGGTCGCGGGCGCGGCCATGCCCCCGCCCGACCTGGCGACGTCGGGTTGGTCGGCGCGATACACGGGGACGATCCTGCCGCCGGAGAGCGGTTCCTATGCGTTCGTGCTCGATGCCGACCCAGCGCTCCCGTCGACGATGCGGCTCCGCATCGACGGCCGCGTGCTCGTCGACTCCGGTGGAGCCCGATCGCGCTCCCGAGTCGCCACGGTCGATCTGTCCGGCGGCGAGCCCGTGAGCCTCGAGATCGAGTATGCCGAGACGGGAACGAACGGAGGCGGCGGGCCCACCCTCGGCTGGAACCTCCCCACCGACACGCTCGAGGCGGAGGCGGTCGAGCTCGCCGCCCGCTCCGACGTCGCGGTCGTCTTCGCGGGCTCGCCCCAGGGAGAGTCGGAGGACCTGCTCACGATCGGCCTGCCCGGCGACGTCGACCGCCTCATCGCGGCCGTCGGAGCCGCCAACCCTCGAACGGTGGTGGTGCTCAACACGGGCAGTGCCGTGGCGATGCCCTGGATCGACGACGTGGCGGCGGTGGTCGAGGCCTGGTACCCCGGCCAGGAGTATGGATCCGCCATCGCGTCCGTGCTCTTCGGCGATGTCAACCCGTCGGGCAAGCTGCCGGTGACCTTCCCGCGCGGCCTCGCCGACGTTCCCGCGAGCCGCCCGGAGCAGTGGCCGGGCACGGGAGGGATGGTCGACTACGCCGAGGGTCTCCTGGTCGGCTATCGCTGGTACGACGCCAACGGCATCGCTCCGCTCTTCCCGTTCGGCGCCGGCCTCTCGTACACGACCTTCGCCTTCGAGGCGCTCGAGATCCACCGAGAAGATTCGACGGTGTCGGTCGAAGCGCGGGTGACCAATGTGGGATCCCGCACGGGTGCCGAGATCGCCCAGGTGTACGTCGGCTATCCCGGTAGCCCGGGTGAACCCCCGAGACAGCTGCGCGGGTTCGAACGCGCCGAGCTCGACCGGGGCGAGGCGCAGCGAGTCAGGTTCCAGCTCGACGAGACCGCCTTCGCCCGATGGGACGAGCAGACGCGTGCCTGGCTCACCGAGACCGGCGAGTACCGGATCATGGTGGGGAGCTCGTCGGTCGACCTTCCTCTTGAAGGAAGCGTTCGCATTCGGTAAACCGGCCGGTCAGCTAGGTGCGTGGGGCCGACCGCCGACGGCGCGTGGTGCGGCGTCGACGACGGGGAGCGCGAGCGTCGCGATGGTGCCGCCGTCGCCGGCAGGACGGAGGACGACCGACCCGCCGTGCTCGTCGACGATCCGGCGGACGATGGAGAGGCCGAGCCCGGAGCCGGGGGCCGACCGGGCCGAGGGCGCCCGGTAGAAGCGGTCGAAGACGTACGGCAGGTCGGCATCGTCGATTCCCACGCCGTGGTCACGGATCGTCACGCGCCCGCCGGCCACCCGGATCTCGACCCGCGACCCCGGCGGACTCCACTTGCACGCATTGTCGAGGAGGTTCACGACCGCTCGCTCGAGCTGCCGCCGCCGCCCGCGCACGAGGGTGGGTTCAAGGTCCACGATGTCGATGTCGACGTCGGGTGCCCGCGGCCGAGCGCGCTCGACCGCCGCGATCACCACCTCGTCGAACGGGACTTCCTCGATGTCCTCCGTGCGGCTGTCGGGGTGGCGGGCCAGCTCCACGAGGTCGTCCACCAGGTGCGCGAGCTCCTCGACCTGTCCCGTGAGGGCGGCGACCACCTGGCGGCGCTCGTCGGCCGGCATGTCGGGCTGGCGGGCGAGGATCTCGATGTTCGTCCGCATGCTGGTGAGGGGAGTTCGCAGCTCGTGGTCGGCGTCACTCACGAGCCGTTGCTGCTGCCGTCGCGAAGCGTCGAGCGCCGCCAGCATGGCGTTGAGGCTC
>DASUUL010000025.1:0-11601 GCA_036374115.1 Acidimicrobiia bacterium
AGCGGGAGACGGCCGTCGAGGCGGCGCTCGAGGTCCTCCTCGACGCCGCGCTCGACCCGGTCGTCGACATGGCCCTGGTGAGCCGCGACGGCGCCTACGAGGCCCTGTCCCACGACGGGCGCGTGCGGTTCCGCCGCACCGAGGGCGGCGACTACGAGGTGGTGGCGGTCGAGGGTGCGAACCCGCTGGCCGACCAGTCGACCGACAGGTTCGTCCCGCTCGACGCCGAGCGCGCCCACCTCCACCCGCACCGGCGCGACAACGCCTACCCGTTCGCGTTCGAGCAGGTCAGCCAGCTCTTCGACCACCCCGCGGCCCCCGACGTGTGCGTCGTGCACTCGGCGGCACACAACTGGGAGGACAAGGGCGGCCACCTCGGCGAGCACGGGTCGCTCGACGTCGTCCAGGCGCGGGCGCCGTTCGTGCTCGCGGGCAAGGGGGTACGCGCCGACGGCTTCGTCCCCCGTGCCGGCCGTCTCGTCGACGTGGCCCCGACGGTCGCCGCGCTCCTGGGCTGCGCGCCCGCGGCCGACGGGCGTCACCTCGCCGGCCAAGACGGGGAGGTGCGTACCGACGCGCTCGACCTGACCGGTGGCCACCCCCGCCACGTGGTCGGGTTCCTCTTCGACGGCACCAACGCCAACGTGCTCTACGGCATGGCCGCGGCCGGCGAGGCGCCCAACGTCGCCCGCCTCATCGAGATGGGCACGGCCTACGAGCACGGGGCGATGGCGGGGCTCCCGACGGTCACGCTCGCGAACCACACGTCGATCCTCACGGGCCGGCTCCCGGCCCATCACGGGATCCTGCACAACGCGTGGTACGACCGCCGCACGCGACGCCAGATCGTCACCAACTCGGCCGCGACGTGGCCGACGGCGATGGAGACCCTCACGGCGGGCGTCGAGTCGCTCCACGACGCGGTGCACCGCACGTGGCCCGACGCGTTCACGGCCTCGGTCAACGAGCCCGCGGACATCGGCGCCGACTACTCGACCTTCGACTTCTTCCGGCGCGGGCAGGTCCCGCCGATCCCCGAGACGCCCGACGGCCTCCCGCACACCACGGAGAGGTTCGTGCGCCCGTCGAAGGACTGCTCGTGGTCCACGATCGTCGACCACATGGGTGTCGACCAGGCGACCGGCATCTGGGCGGGCCACTATCGCGACGTCACCTACCCGCAGCCGCGGTTCATGTGGTGCAACTTCACCCTCACCGACGCCGCCATGCACGAGGGCGGCCCCCACTCGGAGCTGGCTGCCGCCGCGATTCGCGACAGCGACGGCCGCCTGGGCGAGATCCTGCGGGCGATCGAACGGTCCGGTGCCTTCGACGACACCGCGTTCGTGCTCGTCGCCGACCACGGGATGGAGGAGACCGATCCGACCGTTCGCGGCGACTGGGGCGACGCGCTCGCCGACGCCGGGCTCGACTTCCGCGACGAGGGGTACGGCTTCCTCTACTTCGGTGAGTCCTGATCCCGGCTCGGTCCGCCTGACGACGCTCGCCGACATCGAGGCGGCGGTGGAGCCGATCTCGAGGGTCGCCCGGGTGACGCCGGTGCTCCGGCCCGTCAGCCTCGCCGCTCTCGCCGGCCGCCCCCTGGCGTTGAAGTGCGAGCACCTCCAGCGAACGGGATCGTTCAAGATCCGCGGCGCGTCCAACTGCATCGCCAACCTGGAACCGGGCACCGACGTCGTCACCGCCAGTGCCGGCAACCACGCCCAAGGGGTCGCGTTGGCCGCCACGCAGCGGCAGCTGCATTCGACGGTGTTCATGCCCGAGACCGCCTCGTTGCCCAAGGTGCAGGCCACCCGCGACTACGGCGCCGACGTGGTGCTCGAGGGCGCGTCGTACGAGGACGCCGCCGCGGCCGCCCACGCCCACGCCGATTCGACCGGCGCCCGCTACGTCCACGCCTTCGACGACCCGCTCGTGATCGCGGGCCAGGGAACGCTGGGCCTCGAGCTCGCCGAGCAGGCGCCCGAGGTGGCGACCTTCGTGATCCCGATCGGTGGCGGCGGGCTCGCCGGCGGCGTCGCGGCCGCGCTCAAGGCGTGTCGCCCGGAGTGTCGCGTGGTCGGCGTCGAGGCCGCCGGCGCACCCGACATGCAGCGCTCCCTCGCCGCCGGCCACCCCGTCACCCTCGAGCGGGTCGACACCATCGCCGACGGCATCGCGGTGAAGCGGGTGTCGGCGCTCACCCTCGCCCACGCCCAGGCGTTCCTGGACGACGTCGTGACCGTCGACGACGAGGAGATCTCCCGCGCACTGGTGCTGCTCCTCGAGCGGGCCAAGGCCGTGGTCGAGCCGGCCGGGGCCGCGGCGCTCGCGGCGGTGCTCGCCGACCGGGTCGGGGGCGCGCCCGGCTCCGCCGTGGCCGCCGTCGTCTCGGGCGGCAACGTCGATCCCGCGTTGCTGACCCGGCTCGTCCACCACGGCCTCGAAGCCGCCGGGCGGCACCTCTTCCTCCGGGTGGTGCTCGAAGATCGCCCGGGCGCGCTCCACGAGCTCCTGGGCGTCATCGCCCGCCTCGGGATCAACGTGGTGGAGGTCGACCACCACCGCACCGGGATCTCCCTGCCGGTCGGCGAGACCGAGGTCGGCCTCGCGGTCGAGACACGCGACCGGACCCAGCAGGACGTGGCGCGCCGCGCGATTCGCGAGGCCGGCTTCCGCGTGGCGTGAGGCAGGGCCGCTTCCCGAGCTTGCGCCGTCGGGTCGGAAACGGGTGACCCAACGCATGATCGGTTGGGGTGTCAGCTCACTCCGACACCCACCGCGGTGCCCACGAGGAAGGTCGCGGTGGCGACCGTCGCGCCGATGAGCGCCATCCGGAGCCCCGAGCGGCCCGCGGGGCGGGCGGTGAACACCGACAGCACCGCGCCCACACCGAACAGCGCGAGCAGGGAGACCACGGCCGCGACGATCACCGCTGCGGTGCCACCGCCGACGAGGAACGGGATCACCGGGAGCACCGCACCCACCGCGAACGCGAGGAACGACGAGCCCGCCGCGACCCACGGGGAGCCGAGGGCGCCGGGATCGAGGCCCAGCTCCTCCCGTGCCAGGGTGTCGAGGGCGACGTCGGGCCGGCTCATGATGTGGTCGACGACGGCCTTGGCCTCCTCGGGCTCGACGCCCTTCGCCTGGTAGATCAGCTCGAGCTCCTCGCGCTCCTCCTCGGGGAACGCCTGCAACTCCTCCCGCTCGATCCGGAGCTCGTTCTCGTACAGCTCGCGCTGCGAGCGGACCGACACCCACTCCCCCGAGGCCATCGAGAACGCGCCCGCCACCAGCCCGGCCACGCCCGCCAGCAGGACGATCGACTTGTCGGACGTCCCGCCCGCGACTCCCATTACGAGGGAGAAGTTGGAGACCAGTCCGTCGTTCACGCCGAACACCGCGGCGCGTAGCGCGCCGCCGACACCGGTGCGGTGCCGACCCTCGGACGCGGCGATGCGTCCACCGGTGGTGTCGCCACCCCGCATCGCCGCGACCACCTTGCCGTGTGCGGCCTCCTGGCGAGCCATCGACGCGGGCGCGTCGGCCACGTGGGCGTACTTGTCGGCATCGGCCGCCTCGGCTCGCAGGACGATCGGGAGCACCGCGTCGGTGCCGAGCCAGCCGGCGAGACGCCGCAGTGCCCGCACGCGGAACGGCAGCCGTGGCGTGCGCAGGTCGGTGATGCCGGCGTGACGGAGCTGCGTCGCCCAGTGCGCGGCATGCCGTTCCTCGGCCTCGGCGAGCGCCCGGTAGATGCGCGCCTTCGACTCGTCGCCGGCGTGCTCGGCCAGGCCACGGTAGAGCGCGGCGCCGGCGAGCTCGTCGGCCCACATCTCGCGGTAGAGGTCGAGTCGATCGCGCTCGTCGGTGGACCGGGCCATACCAGAACGGTACCCACCGCGCCGGGATAGCGTTCGATCCGTGGCGACGCGCCGGAGGCGTTGGACGGTCCTCACCCCTTTGGTGGTCGCCACGCTGGCGGCCGTGGGCGCATCCGCCTGTGACGGCAACGGCGACGAAAGCTCGGCGGACCCGTCCGGCGTCGACGTCGACGTGGGCGACGACGTCCCCGCCGATTTCCCCGCCGACGCCGTACCGCTGCCGGACGAGACGGTGGCGTCGAGCAGCACCACCGGGCGCGGCGGCGAGCGGGTCTGGACGATCCTCTACCAGGTCGACGACGTCGTGGCAGCCGCCGAGCGCTACCGCGACGAGCTCGCCGCCGCCGGGTTCGAGGTGGAGGCGAGCTTCTCCGCCGGAGACGAGGAGGGCGACCTCGAGAGCTTCACCGCCGTCGGTGACGACTACATCGTCACCGCCTTCGCCGGCGGCATCCGCGGCGAGAGCGTCGTGTCCGTGACCGTCAGCCCCGCGTTCATGGACCAGTTGTAGCGGTCCTACTCGTAGCCGACCTCCCACAGGCACAGGCCTGCGGGCGGCGCGACCCGCCCCGCGGCGGCGCGGTCGCGGGAGCGGATGATGCGCAGCAGGTCACCGGGACGGATCCTGCCCGTCCCCACCTCGACGAGGGTGCCGACGATCGAACGCACCATCTGCCAGCAGAACGCGGTCGCGGTGATCTCGTAACGCAACACGCCGTCTTCGGCCACGCGCCACCGCGACGCCAACACCCGCCGCGTCGTGGTCGAGCCCTCCGGTCCTCTACGGCAGAACGCGGCGAAATCGTGCTCGCCGACGAAAGGATCGGCACCGAGGCGCAGCGCCGGGAGGTCGATCTCGTCGGGCACCCACCACGAGTAGCGGGCGAGGAAGGGATCCGGCACGGGCCGGTTCACCACCGCGTACGTGTAGGTCCGCCACTTCGCCGACCGGCGGGCGTCGAACGCAGCATCCACGACCTCCACCGAGCGCACCACCACCTCCGGTGCGAGCATCCGGTTCAGCGCCGCCCGGACCCGGTCGGGCTCGACGTCGTCGGGGGCGGCGAAGGACACCACCTGTCCCCACGCGTGCACACCGGCGTCGGTACGTCCCGCACACGTGAGATCGACGGGCGCCCGGCGCAGGACCTTCGCCAACGACTCGGTGAGCTCGCCCTCCACGGTGCGCACGGCGGGCTGGGCCGCGAAGCCGTGGAAGTCGGTGCCGTCGTAGGCGACGACGAGCTTGCACCGGGCGGGCGCGTCACCGGTGTCACGCGCCGCGCTCTCGCCTCCCTCGTCGAAGAGGGTCACGATGCCCTCCCCCGGTGACGCCTATACCAGCTCGATGCGCGCCATGGGCGCGTGATCGCCGGGACGGGGCCCCAGCTTGAGGATCCGCAGGTACCCGCCGTTGCGGTCGGTGTAGCGCGGCGCGATCTCGGCGAAGAGCTTGTGGGTGACGTCCTTGTCGTGCAACCGGGCGACGACGAGGCGCTGGTTGTGCACCCCGCCCTTCTTGGCCTTCGTGATGAGCCGCTCGGCGTACGGGCGCAGCGCCTTCGCCTTGGCCACGGTGGTGGTGATCTTCTCCGCCTCGAAGAGGTGGGCGGCGAGGTTCGCCATCATGAGCCGCTGGTGCGCCGGGCCGGACCCGAAACGGGGCCCCTTGCGGGGAGTCGGCATCGCTACTCCTTGACTCGGAGCGACAAGCCGCGCTCGTCGAGCTTCTGGAGCACCTCTTCGAGCGACTTCGACCCGAAGTTGGTGATGGCGAGCAGATCGTCCTCGGTCTTCTGCACGAGCTGGCCGATGGTGTCGACCCGGGCCCGCTTGAGACAGTTGCGGGGCCGCTCGCTGAGGTCGAGCTCCTCGATCGGCAGCTCGAGGTCGGGCGAGGCCGCGGTCGCGGGCGAGACCTCGCCGAGCTCCAGACCCTTCGGCTGTGACGAGAGCTCGGCGACGAGACCCACGAGGTTCCGCAGGGTGTCGCCCGCCGAGGCGAGCGCGTCGCGCGGCGAGATCGAGCCGTCGGTCTCGACGTCGAGCGTGAGCCGGTCGTAGTTGGTCGCCTGCTCGACCCGGGTGGGGGCCACGGAGAACGCCACCCGCCGCACGGGCGAGAAGATGGCGTCGACCGGGATGATCCCGATGGTGGACGTGCGCTTGTTGCGCTCGGCCGAGAGGTAGCCCCGCCCCTGCTCCACGGTCAGGTCGAGGGCGAGGCGCCCCTTGGCGTTGACCGTCGCCAGGTGGAGCTCCGGGTTGAGCACCTCGACGTCGGCGGTCGTCTGGATGTCGGCGGCGGTGACGTCGGCGGGCCCGCGCTTGTCGAGACGGAGCGTGACCGGCTCCTCGGCGTCGCAGCGAAGGACGAGATCCTTGAGGTTCAGGATGAGGTCGGTGACGTCCTCCTTGACCCCGGGGATCACGTCGAACTCGTGCAGCGCTTCGTCGAAGCGCACCTGCGAGACCGCCGCGCCGGGAATCGACGACAGCAGCGTGCGCCGGAGGCAGTTACCGAGAGTGTGACCGAAGCCGGGCTCGAGCGGTGAGATGACGAACTGCTGGGAGTTCCCCTCCGGCTCGCCGGCCTCGACCTCGGGACGCTGGATGATCAGCATGGTGACTCGCTTCTGTGCTCGGGGGGTTTACTTGGAGTAGAGCTCGACGATGAGCTGCTCGCGCACGGGCACGTCGATCTGCTCGCGCAACGGGAGCTCCCGCACGGTGACCTTGAAGTCGGACGGGGCCACGTCGAGCCATTGCGGCACCGCCCGGTCGATCGTGTCGAGGTTGTGGCGCAGCACGATGTTCGACTGCGCCTTCGGGTGGATCTCGACGACGTCACCTTTGCGGGTCTCGAACGACGGGATCGTGACCCGCTTCCCGTTCACGAGCACGTGACCGTGCCGGACGAGCTGACGCGCCTGGTTGCGGCTGGCGGCGAAGTTCGACCGGAAGACCACGTTGTCGAGCCTCAGCTCGAGCATCCGCAACAGGTTCTCGCCGGTGATGCCCGACTGCGACGCCGCCTGCGCGTAGAGGTTGCGGAACTGCTTCTCCAGCAAACCGTAGATCCGGCGGGCCTTCTGCTTCTCGCGCAGCTGCAGCAGGTACTCGCTCTCGCGGATTCGCCCGCGTCCGTGCTGGCCGGGTGGGTACGGCTTGCGTTCGATCGGGCACTTCATGGAGTCGCACTTCGAGCCCTTGAGGAAGAGCTTCATGCGCTCGCGGCGACAGAGCCGGCAGACGGGTCCGGTGTGCCGAGCCATCAGACAGCTCCCTCGCTCGGCGCCGGGATACCCGGCGCCGTCCTTCGGATCGCTCGTCCGCACATGTCAGACACGCCTCCGCTTGGGCGGGCGGCAGCCGTTGTGCGGGATCGGGGTGACGTCCTTGATGCCGGCGACGTCGATGCCGGTGTTCTGGATCGAGCGGATGGCGGTCTCGCGCCCGGATCCGGGGCCCTTCACGACCACGTCGACCTTGCGAACGCCGTGCTCCATGGCACGACGCGCCGCGGTCTCGGCCGCGAGCTGCGCGGCGAACGGCGTGGACTTCCGCGAGCCCTTGAAGCCCACGTTGCCCGACGAGGCCCACGCGAGGACGTTGCCGTCCTGGTCGGTGAAGGTGATGATCGTGTTGTTGAACGACGATTTGATGTGCGCGACGCCGTAAGCGATGTTCTTGCGCTCGCGTCGCTTGGGGCGTCGCCCACCGGCCGCTGGTTTCGCCATCTCTATTTCCTCGTTCGTACGCGACGCATCGCTGCTGCCGTTCCCACGTTCTGCTACTTCCCTCTCGTCGAGCGACTACTTGCGGGCGCGCTTCTTGCCCGCGACGGTCTTCTTCGGGCCCTTGCGGGTGCGTGCGTTGGTGCGCGTGCGCTGCCCGTTGACCGGCAGGCCCCGGCGATGACGCACGCCCTGGTAGCTGCCGATCTCCATCTTGCGCTTGATGTTCTGGGACACCTCGCGGCGCAAGTCACCCTCGACCCGCAGGTTCTGGTCGACCCAGGAGCGCAGCCGCGCGACCTCCTCGTCGGTGAGGTCACGAACACGGGTGTCGGGCGAGATGTGGCTGGCGTCGCACACCGTGCGCGCGGTGGTACGACCGACGCCGAAGATATAGGTGAGGGAGACCTCGAGCCGCTTCTCCCGCGGGATGTCGACACCTGCGATACGAGCCATCTCTACCGCCTCATCCCTGGCGCTGCTTGTGGCGCGGGTTGGAGCAGATGACCCGCACCGAGCCGTGGCGGCGGATCACCTTGCACTTCTCGCACATCTTCTTGACCGACGGACGAACCTTCACGACGCCGCCCTGCTACTTGTACCGGTAGGTGATGCGACCACGACCCAGGTCGTAGGGGGTGAGCTCGACCTGCACCTTGTCGCCCGGCAGGATCCGGATGTAGTGCATCCGCATCTTCCCGGAGATGTGGGCGAGCACCTTGTGCCCGTTCTCGAGCTCGACACGGAACATGGCGTTCGGGAGCGGCTCGACCACCGTTCCCTCGACCAGAATCGTGTCGTCCTTGGGCTTCGCCAGCGTTGCCACCACCTACGGGGATTGCGGACCCGGCGCGCGGAACGAGCCGGAAAATGGACCTCGGGGCCAGCGAAAGAGTCTACACCAGGCGGATTTCCCCCGAAAACCCGGCAGTCTCGAGGCCCACCGGTCCGGAATCCGGACCCCGGGGCCTCGGGCCTACCAGGGCAGCGTCAGGACCTCGGGGCCGTGGTCGGTCACGGCGATGGTGTGCTCGAAGTGGGCCGATCTCCGGCCGTCACGGGTGACGACGGTCCAGCCGTCCTCGAGGAGCTCGGTCTCGGGGCCACCCGCGTTCACCATGGGCTCGATGGCGAACACGTAGCCCTCCTTCACGCGCAGTCCCCGCCCCGCGGGGCCGTAGTTGGGGATCTGGGGCTCCTCGTGCATGGCGGTGCCGATCCCGTGGCCCACGTACTCCCGCACCACCGAGAACCCGGCTCCCTCGGCAACCCCTTCGACGGCGGCGCCGATGTCACCGAGGCGGTTCCCGGCGACGACCTGCTCGATCGCCGCCTCGAGCGACGCCCGCGTGACCTCGATCAGACGGCGCGACTCGTCGTCGATCTCGCCTACGGGGACGGTGACCGCGGCATCGGCGTGCCAGCCCTCGATGATCGCCCCGCAGTCGATCGACAGGATGTCGCCGTCCTCGAGCTTCACGTCGTCGCTGGGGATGCCGTGCACGATCACGTCGTTGGGTGACGCGCACACGACGCCGGGGAACGGCGGCGCTCCCGCCGCACCCCGGTAGTTCAGGAAGTTGGATCGGGCGCCCCGGCGGTCCAGAACCTCGCGGGCGGCGCGATCGACGTCGGCGGTGGTGGCTCCGGGCTGCGCGGCTCGGATCCCGACCTCGTGCATCTCGGCGACGACCTTCCCCGCTCGCCGCATGAGCGCGACCTGCTCCTTCGACTTGCGGGTGATCATGTGCGCGCGCAGTGCCGTTCGATCGTGCTGACGAGCCGCTTGAACACCTCGTCGCCCTCGCCCTCACCGTCGACGACCTCGAGCTTCCCGAGCCGCCGGTAGAAGGCGATGATCGGAACCGTCTCCTGCTCGTAGAGCTCGAGGCGGCGCATCACCGCCTCCTCGGTGTCGTCGGATCGCTGCACCACGTGGCCACCGCAGGTGTCGCACGTCCAGTCGCGCTCCGGCGGCATGTTGACGTGATAGGGCGCGCCGCAGCTCTCGCACACCCGTCGCCCGGCGATCCGATCGAGCACGATCGCGGTGGAGACGTCGAGGTTGATCACGAGGTCGAGCGGTCGCCCGTCGAGCACGCGCTCGAGCTCGATCGCCTGCGATTCGGTACGCGGGAAGCCGTCGAGCACGAAGCCGTCGGTCAGCTCGTCACCGGTCACGTTCTCCTCGACGACCCGGAAGACGATCTCGTCGGGCACGAGCTCACCCGTGTCCATGTAGCGCTGGGCGGCCCGACCGACCTCCGTTCCGGCGGCTACGGCCGCCCGGAGGAGATCGCCGGTGGCGAGGTGCGTGATGCCGAAGTGGTCGGCCAGCCGCGCTGCCTGGGTGCCCTTCCCCGCGCCCTGCTTCCCCAGCAGAACGAGTCGGGGCCCGGAAGACATTGCGTCAGCACCGAACCCGGCTCACGCGAGGAACCCTTCGTAGTTCCGCATCATGAGCTGGCTGTCGATCTGCTTCATCGTCTCGAGGGCGACGCCGACGGTGATCAGGAGGGCGGTCCCACCGAAGGGGAACTGTGAGATGTCCCACAACGCGAACACGAGCAACGGTGTGAGAGCGATGGCGGCGAGGAACAACGACCCCGGCAGCGTGATGCGGTTGAGCACCTTCGCGAGGTAACGCTCCGTCGGTGGTCCGGGCCGGATGCCGGGGATGAACCCGCCCTGCTTGCGGATGATGTCGGCCTGCTGCTGCGGGTTGAACGCGATCGCGGTGTAGAAGTAGGCGAAGAAGATGATGAGCATCGTGTAGAAGCCCATGTAGAACCAGCCCTGCGACTGCACCAGGTTGTCGTTGATCCACTCGGTCACGCCCTCCCACGGCGTGACCGACGCGATCAGGGCCGGGAACGACAGGATCGAGCTGGCGAAGATCACGGGGATCACGCCCGACTGGTTCACCTTCAGGGGGATGTACGTGCTCTGGCCTCCGTACATGCGGCGACCGACGACCCGCTTCGCGAACTGCACGGGAATGCGCCGCTGACCCGACTCCACGAACACGATCCCGACGATCATCGCGACGCCGATGGCGAGGATCGTGAAGAACTGGAACTTGCTGCCCTCGGCGTAGATCGCGCCTCCCTGGGCGGGAAGCGTCGACACGACCGAGGCGAAGATCAGGATCGACATGCCGTTCCCGATGCCGCGCTGGGTGATGAGCTCGCCCAGCCACATGACGAGCGCGGTCCCGGCCGTCCAGGTGAGGATGATGAGCGCGGCGCGCGGCGCGTTGAACCCCGGGATGAGGTCGGTGCCCTCTGGAAGCCCGGCGAAGCTGAACAGGCCGCTGCCCGTCTGCCCCTGGTGCAGGGCGAAGACGAACCCGGTCGACTGCACGAGTGCCAGCGCCACGGTGAGGTAACGGGTCCACTGGGTGATCTTCTTCTGGCCGACCTGGCCCTGCTGCTGCCACTCCTCCAGCTTCGGGATCACGACGCCGAGGAGCTGCATGATGATCGACGCGGTGATGTAGGGCATGATCCCGAGGAAGAAGATCGCCACGTTCGTGATCGCGCCACCCGAGAACAGGTCGAGGAAGCCCACGACGCCGGTGTTGTCGGCGGCGTCCTGGAGGTCCTTGATGGCCTGGAAATCGACGTACGGGACGGGCAGGTGCGCGCCGAACCGGTACACGCCCACGATGATGATCGTGAAGATGATCTTGTTGCGCAGGTCGGGCACCCGGAAGATGTTCCGCAGCCGGGACAGCATGGGGGGTGCGACCTCCTAGGAAACCTCGGCTCGGGGGCCTCGGGATCGTCGAGATTAGCGGTTGGTGAGGGCGTTCCCTCGGGCGGGCGGGCGCCGGTCGCCGTACGGGGGCGGGAGCTGCTCCACCCGCCCCCCGGCCGCCTCGATGGCGCTCCTGGCCGAGGCCGAGAAGGCGTGGGCCCGGACCGTCATCGCCTTGGTGAGCCGGCCCCGCCCCAGCACCTTCACGAGGCCCCGCT
>DASUUL010000026.1:0-5372 GCA_036374115.1 Acidimicrobiia bacterium
GGATGAGATAGGCGGCGTGCTTGTGATGGCCCTTGGTGGCGACGTGCTGACCGATGTTGTGGAGGAGCGCGGCGTATTCGAGCAGCTCGCGGTCGTGGGAACCGAGGCCGTGCAGCTCGCTCGTCTGATCGAACAGCGAAAGGGCCAGACGCGCCACCTGCCGGGAGTGGTCCACGTCGATGTCGCAGCGCCGGGCGAGCCCCTGCACGGATGCGCGCCGGATGGCGCGCGGGTCGTTCGACCAGTCGGCGGGGTCGTGATGGCCGATGGCATCGAGCAGGATGCCTTCGCGTAGCGCCCACTGGCTCACGGTCAGCTCCTCGAAGTCGAAGAGCTCCATGGCGGTGGCGAGGAACATCGACCCGGCGGGGATGAGATCCACGCGGCGCGCCTCGAGCCCTTCGAGCCGGCGACGCTGCGAGGCTTTCGACGAGATGATCTCCCTGTGGAGCGGGAGGAACTCGTCACGCGTGATCGTCAGCTGGTTGAGCGAGGCGGGGACGTCTTCGCGCCGGCGGGCGGCGACCATGTGGGCGAGATCTTCGAGCGTGCCACTCGTTCCCACGGCCATTCTGGGCTCGAAGCGCGCCACCGCGGCCGCGACCGGGGCGAGCACGCTCTCGATGCGGTTCCGGAGGTGGCGGCGGTCGTCCTTCGAAAGCGGGTCCGAGCCGACGAGCTCGGCGGTGAGCCGGCCCACGCCGAGGTTCTCGCTCGCCGCCCAGGCGAGTCCGGCGGCGTCACCGACCATGATCTCCACGCTCCCGCCTCCGAGGTCGAAGCACAGCGCCGGGGCGGGGTCGAGCAGCACGCTCTCCCGGATGGCGCGGAAGATCAGCTGCGCCTCCGTGAGGCCGTCGATCACGCGCACGTCGACGCCGGTCTCGGCCTCGATGCGGTCGACGAGGGCGTCGCCGTTGGCCGCACCGCGCACCGCGCTGGTGGCGCAGGCCACGATCTCGTCGGCCTCGGCCGCGTCGGCCAGGAGGCGGAACCGGCGCACGGTGGCGACGGCTCGCTCGGCCGCGACCTCGGGGATACGGCCGTGGCGGGCGACGGCGTCGCCCAGGCGCAGCATCTCCTTCTCGCGCACGAGCGGCTCGAACCCGCCGTCACCGTGCACCTCCGCCACCAGGAGGTGGAACGAGTTCGTCCCGAGGTCGAGGGCGGCGATCCGCACGCGCCGAATGTAACGGCGGGATCCGCCCGCGCCCGGGACCGCCCCGGGCCGCCCGACCGGATGGGCGGCCGGATCGCCCGCCTGGCCGTGCACTACTGCCGCTGACGCCCGCCTGACGCTGCCGTCAGGTCGGGATACGCTCCCGGGCGTCCGACGCGGCGCGGCGACAGTTGGGGGAGACCATGGCGGCCGAGCACCGGATGCTCATCGACGGCAAGCTCACCGAGGGTGACGCGACCTACGACAACGTCAACCCCGCCACCGAGGAGGTGATCGGCCAGGTCGCCGACGCCTCCGCCGCCGACATGGGCCGCGCCATCGAGGCGGCCCGCCGTGCGTTCGACGAGACCGACTGGTCGACCAACCGCGAGCTGCGCCGGCGCTGCCTCGGCCAGCTCCACGACGCGCTCGACCGCGAGCGGGAGACGCTTCGCCCCCAGATCGTCGCCGAGGTGGGCACTCCCGTCATGCTCACCTACGCCGTCCAGCAGGACAGCTGCATCGACGACATGCAATGGGACATCGACCTCATCGACCGCTACGAATGGGAGCAGGACCTTCCCGTCCACGAGTTCATGGGTATGCGCAGCGCGCGCAAGGTCGTGCACGAGCCCGTCGGCGTGGTCGGCGCCATCACGCCGTGGAACTTCCCGTTCATGCTCAACCTGTCGAAGATCGTCCCTGCGCTGGCCGCCGGGAACACCGTGGTGCTGAAGCCCGCGCCCGACACGCCCTGGAGCGCCACGTTCCTCGGGCGGCTCGCGGCCGAGCAGACCGACCTGCCGCCGGGCGTGCTCAACGTCGTGCCCTCGGGCGACCCCGCCGCGGTGGGGGAGGTGCTCAACAGCGATCCCCGGGTCGACATGATCAGCTTCACCGGTTCGACGGCCACGGGCCGCCGCATCATGGCGCGCGGCGCGGAGACCTTGAAGAAGGTGTTCCTCGAGCTCGGCGGGAAGTCGGCCAACATCGTGCTCGACGACGCCGACTTCGCCGCGACCGTGCCGTCGGGCTCGATGGTCTGCATGCACGGCGGTCAGGGCTGCGCGATCACGACCCGCATGCTGCTGCCGCGCTCGCACTACGACGAGGCCGTCGAGATGCTCGTGGCCGCGTTCGAGAGCTTCCCCTACGGCGACCCGACCGACCCCGCCAACATGATGGGCCCGCTCATCAACGCCCGCCAGCGTGATCGGGTGCTCGACTACATCGAGAAGGGGAAGGCCGAGGGCGCCCGTCTCGCTGTCGGCGGTGGGCGCCCGGCTCGGTTCGAGCGGGGCTACTACGTGCAGCCGACCCTGTTCGTCGACGTCGATCCCGACTCGACGATCGCCCAGGAGGAGATCTTCGGCCCCGTCCTGTCGGTGATCCGCTACGACGACGACGACGACGCCGTCCGCATCGCCAACAACTCCACCTACGGCCTGTCGGGCGCGGTGACGAGCGCGTCGCTCGACCGGGCGCTGGCCGTCGCCCGCCGGATCCGGACCGGCACCGTGTCGGTGAACGGCGGCATGTGGTTCGGCCCCGACTCGCCCTTCGGCGGCTACAAGCAGAGCGGGAACGGCCGCGAGCACGGCATCGCTGGCTTCGAGGAGTACCTGGAGACCAAGACCCTGGGCCTGCCCGCCCCGGCGTAGCCGGCGTCGCCGAGGGCCTTTTTGGCGTCGCTGCTCCGGAAAATAGGCGGTGCAGCGACGCCAGAACGATAAGTGTCATACCCCGGTGCTGCACTCGGGCCATGTCGAGAACGCCCGACCAGGCACTCGCGGCGCTCACGAAGACACAGCACAACGTCTTCAGCACCGAGCACGCGCGGATCTGCGGGTTCACCGCCGATCAGATCGAGCATCGCCTGGCGACCGGTGAGTGGGAGATCGCTCACCTCAACGCCTACCGGGTCGCCGGCGCGGCCGACACGTGGAAGGGGCGGCTGCTCTCGGCCTGCTGGGCAGGGGGCTTCCGGGCCGTAGCCTCGCATCGGTCGGCGGCCGCGCTCTACGGGCTCGCCGGCGGCCGGGAAGACCTCGCCGAGATCACCTGCCCCCGCTGGCGCCGGGCCCGCCACCCCGGGGTCGAGGTGCACGAGACGAAGGTGCTCGACCCGATCGACATCGGGATGGTCGACGGGATCCCCGTTACGGGCCCCGAGCGCACGCTCTTCGAACTGGGCGCGGTGTGCGGTCCGCGGGTGGTGCTGATGGCCTTCGACAAGGCTCGCAAGCACGCGCTCGTGACGTACGACTCGACGCAGCTCGCCTTGCGCAGGCTCGCCCGTCGGGGTCGCCCCGGCTCGCGGATCCTCCGCTTCGTTCTCGCGTCCCGGGACCCGGAGCAGGCGCCGCCCGAGAGCGAGATGGAGACCCTCATGCTCGACGTCATCATGCGTCACGGGCTCCCCGCACCCGTACCCCAGTTCGAGATCGTCGACCCGGCCGGCAACTTCGTCGCCCGGGCGGATGCCGCCTATCCCGAGCGCCGGATAGCGATCGAGTACCAGAGCTACCAGGAGCACGCCGATCCGGAGGCCGTCGTACGGGACAGTCGCCGCCGGAAGGCGCTCCAGGCGATCCACTGGGACGTCGTCGAGGCGACCGCGCCCGAGCTCCACGACGGTGGCGGCCAGTTCTGTGCCGCCCTCCGGGCGATGCTCGAGGGCGCGGCGTGACGTTCCGGCGTCGCTGCACCGCCTATTTTCCGGAGCAGCGACGCCAAAACAGCCCTAGGTCTTGGTCTCGAGCCAGGCGATGGAACCCTCGAGGAAGGCGCCGGTGTCGGGGAACTTTGCGGCCACGACGTCGGCGAACCACTCGGGCACGTAGATCTCGAACGTCCCGGCGTCGAGCTGGGCGAGCACGGGCTCGACGATCGCGTCCACCGGCAGCGCCTCGACGTCGTCGGCGATGGGCTCGTCGTTGTCGGGCAGCGTAAACAGCTCGGTGTCGATGATCCCGGGATTCACCACGTGCACGCGCACGCCGGTGTCGTGGAGGTCGACCTGCATGCACTCCGACCACGCCGTGAGCGCCGCCTTCGACGCCGCGTACGCGGCCTCGCTCGGCGGGCTCAGCCGGGCTGCCACCGACGAGATGTTGACGACCCGACCGGCTCGCTCGATCAGGCCCGGCAACAGCGCGAGGGTCAAGCGCACGGGCGACAGGTAGTTGATCCGCATCACCGCGTCGACGACGCCGGCGTCGAGGGCGCGCACGTGGCGGCGCTTCGGGATGCCGGCGTTGTTCACGAGCACGTCGACGCCGCCCAGCTCGTGCTCTACCTGCCGCGCGAACCCCTCCACCCCCGACAGATCGGCGAGGTCGACGGTCCACGACCGCGATCCCGGCGAGTGCACCTGCAGCCGCTCCAGCACCTGCGCGAGACGGTCGGCGCGCCGAGCGCAGATGCCCACCGTGGCACCCCGCTTCGCGAAGCCCTCGGCGAGGGCGGCGCCGATGCCCGACGACGCCCCGGTGACGAGCACGTTCTTGCCGGCGACGGAATAGCCCATGGGTGGCGCCGACGATAGCCTCGCCCGCCGTGCCATTGGAGCCCTCGTCTGCGCTGCTCACCGATCGAGTCGCGATCGTCACCGGCGCGGCGGTGGGCATCGGTGAGGCGGTGGCGACGGCGTTCGCCCGGTTCGGCGCGCACGTCGCGATCTGCGACCGGGACGTCCCCAACCTCGACGCCACCGCCGACGCGATCGAAGCCACCGGCCGTCGTGTCGTTGCCGGTGAGCTCGATGTGCGCGACCGCGATCAGGTCGACGGCTTTCTGGATGTCGTGCGCGACCAGTTCGGCCACGTGGACGTGCTCGTCAACAACGCCGGGGGCGGCTTCCGTGCCGCCGTCCTCGACGTGAACGAAAAGGGCCAGGACGCGCTCGTTCGCGAGAACTTCGCCAGCGTGACGAACTTCGTGCGTGGCGTCGTGCCGTTGATGCCAGACCCACCGCGAGGCGGGTCGATCGTCAACGTCACCTCGATCGAGGCGCACCGCGCCGGTCCCGGCTTCGGGATCTACTCGGCGATGAAGGCCGCGGTGGCGTCGCTCACCAAGACCCTCGCGCTCGAGCTGGGCGACCGGATGATCCGGGTCAACTGCATCGCACCCGACGTGATCCCGACGCCGGGGATCGGCGGCGCCGTCCCGGTGCACACGCCGCTACCGATCGAGGGCCACGTCGACGACG
>DASUUL010000027.1:0-2716 GCA_036374115.1 Acidimicrobiia bacterium
CCGGCTCGCTGACGACCGGGCGCGCCGCCTCGTCGCCGGTGCCGGGATCCGCCGCGGCGATCTCGTGCTCGACGTCGGCACCGGCACGGGTGCGCTCACAGCTCCCCTCGTGGCCGCGGGCGCGCGCGTCGTGGCCGTCGAGCTCCACCCCGGCAGAGCGGACGAGCTCCGGCGCCGGCGCTACCGGCGGCGAGCGGGGCCGGCGGGCGCCCCGAAGAACCCGCGATGGATGATGCGCGCGAGGGTGTCGAGCATGGCGTCCTCGTCGAGGGTGATCCGGCGCGACGACAGGGCGTAGTTGAACCGCTCGAGCATCGCCATCAGGGCGCCGACCGCCGCGGGTTCGTTCTCGGCGACGTCGGCCCCGGCTTCCCGCATGCGCTCACCCAGCCGGGCGCCGATCGCGGTGAACGCCTTGACGCCCAACCGGTCGACCTCCCGGTCGGCGACCTGGTCCTCCATCCAGGCCCGGATCACCGGGCCGTAACGGCGGTAGGTGGCCACGAACCGGCCGAGGAACGACCGCAGCTCCTCGAACCCGTCGTGATCGGGGCCGATCGGGCCGATGCCGTCGGCGAGGCGCATCATCTCGTCGGCGCAGTCGACGGCCAGCGCGCGCAGGAGGTCTTCCTTGTTGGCGAAGTACAGGTAGAAGGTGCCGTGCGACGTCCGTGCCGCGCGCACGATGTCGTCGACCCGGGCGGCGTGGTAGCCGCGGTCCGCGAACACTCGCATGCCGGCGTCGAAGAGCTTGCGCATCGTCCGGCGCCCCTGCGCGCGCAGCTCGCGCTGTTGAGCGGGCGTGCCCGCGGGCGACGACTTGTACGCTCTCGCCACGATGCTCCCGGAGGTCACGCACGAAGCGGCACGACGGTTCGGTGATGCTACCGCCTACGTCGCCGCCGGCGGTTGGACGATCAGCTACCTCGAACTCGACAGGGTCTCCGACGAGCTCGCGGTGGGATTCGCCCGCCGCGGCATCGGTACCGGCGACGTCGTCGCGCTCGTGCTTCCGCCGGCACCGGAGTACCTCGTCGCGTACCTTGCCGCGGCGAAGCTCGGGGCGATCACCGCCGGTGTCAACACGCGCCTCGCACCGGCGGAACAGGCGGCGGTCCTCGGCATCGCCGGCCCGCGCCTCGTGCTCGCGGCCGCGGGCGCGGCACCCGAGCTGCCCGACGGCGCCGAGATCGTCGAGGTGGCCGCGGCCGCGGCGCTCGACGACGTGCTCGGCGAGCTGCGGGTACGCAGCCAGGCGCCGGAACCGCTCCCCGGCGACCCCGACCGCCCGGTGGCGATCGTGTTCACCTCCGGTACGACCGGCACTCCCAAGGGCGCGCTCTACTGCAACCGCCAACTCGCCTTCATCACCGCCACCGACGTGGGTGACACATGGGGCGGTGGAGGGCGGAGCTTCAACGGCACGCCGTTCGCGCATCTCGGGTTCATGACGAAGCTCGCCGGCAACCTCCGGCGCGGCGGGACGACGTTCCTCATGGACCGCTGGCGCGCCGGCGACGCTCTCCGCCTCGTCGCCGATCAGAGGATGACGACGGTCGCGGGCGTCCCGACCCAGCTCGCGCTGATGTTGCGCCACCCCGACTTCGACGCGTTCGACCTTCGGAGTGTGCGTTTCGTCGTGGCGGGTGGTGGGCCCGTGACCGCCGGCCTCGCCGAGGAAGCCCGCGCCCGTTTCGGAGCCGCCCTCGCCACGCGCTACTCGTGCACGGAGGCCGGCATCGGCCTCGGCACCGCGTTCGACGACCCCGAGGAGGACGCCGTGGTGAGCGTGGGCCGCCCGCACCCGTCGGTCGATCTCGCTGTGCTCGCTCCCGCCGACCGGCCGGTGCCCGACGGCGAGGTGGGCGCGGTGTGCCTCCGGTCCCCGGCGGTGATGAGCGGCTATTGGCGCGACCCGGAGGCCACGACCGCGGCGTTCACCGCCGACGGCTACGTTCGCACCGGCGATCTCGGGTGGGTGGACGACCGCGGCCGCCTCCGCCTGGCGGGCCGGAGCAAGGAGATGTACGTGCGGGGTGGCTACAACGTGTACCCGGTCGAGGTCGAGAGCGTGCTGTCGGGGCATCCGGCGATCGCGGCCGTCGCGGTGGTGCCCCGCCCCGATCCGGTGATGGGTGAGATCGGTGTGGCCGTCATCGTGCCCCGCGAGGGGGCGTCACCACCGACGCTCGCCGACATCCGCGAACACGCCGCCGCCCGCGTCGCCGGCTACAAGCTCCCGGAGGCGGTCGCCGTCGTCGACGCGCTCCCGCTCACGGCGATGGAGAAGCTCGACCGCCCGGCACTCGCACGGCTGATCGCGGGGAACGAAGACGGCATCCGCGGCCGAGCGGAGCGCTAGGGAAGGCCATGGAGCTCGAGTTCTCGGAGGAGCAGGAGGAGCTGCGCGGAGGGGTCCGGGGGATGCTCGCCCGTGAGTGCCCGATGAGCCTCGTGCGCGGTGTGGTCGAGAAGGGCGCGGTCCCCGCGACCCTGTGGACGCACATGGTCGAGCTCGGCTGGCCGGCGCTCACCGTCCCCGAGCGCGCCGGCGGTCTCGGCCTCGGCATGGTCGAGCTCGCGGTGGTCGTGGAGGAGCTCGGCCGGGTGATGGCGCCGGGGCCCTTCCTCGCCACCGCCACCCAGTTCGCGCCCGCCGTGCGCGAAGCGGGCTCGCCCGAGCAGGTGCGACGCTTCCTCGGAGCGGTTGCCGGCG
>DASUUL010000028.1:0-5696 GCA_036374115.1 Acidimicrobiia bacterium
CTCCTCGTCGCTCGCGGTTACGTGCGAGAACGCCCCCCAGTCGCGCTCGGCGAGCTCGGGCGCGTCGATGCCGTCGGCGAGCACGAGACGGGTGAGGGTCTCGAGGCTCTTCACCCGGGCCTTGCCGCCGCGCAAGCCGAACGACACGAAACCGTCGACGCAGGGCCAGATCTCCCGGGTGCGGCCGATGTTGGCGCCGCGCCGCCGCCCGCGGAAGCCGGTCGCGGGAAAGCGTGCCGGCGTCGACATGTTGGCGACGAACACGACCTCCTGCATCGACACGTCGACGCGGTGGGGGAGCCCGCCGGCCAACGCGGTGAGCGCTGCGAATGCGGTCTCGGGGCCGACGTGGGCGTACGCCGACCGCTCGGTGCAGCGGACGGGCGGACGGTCGGGATCCCCGGTGCAGTACATGTTGGCGCTCGCGGCCATCACGCCGAGGTCGGACGCGCGCCACCGCGCGCGCGGTCCGGTACGACCGAACGGGGTGACGCTCACCCACACCGCGTCCGGCGCCCGGGCCGGATCGAGCACCAGCGCACCCGGAAAGCCGGGCGTGTCGATCACGACGTCGGCCGTCGCCAGCAGCTCGTCGAGGCGGGGATCGTCGGGCCCGTCGACGGCGAGCACCCGCTTGCCCGCGCTCCAGGCCAGGAAGCGATGCGGCTCGGCGCGCGCGAGCGGATCGCCGCCGGGGAGCTCGACCCGCACGACGTCGGCGCCGAGGTCGCCGAGGACCCGTCCCGCCATCACCGCGGGCTCGCCGGCGAGGTCGGCGACCCTCGTGCCGCCGAGCAGCCCGTCGCCCCCTCCCGGGCTCGCCGATCGACCTGACATCCGTGTCAGACTACTGTGGTCGCCGCCCACACCGACGGGCGCCCGACTTGTTGCGGAGGAACGGCATGTCGAAGTACCGGATCGTCTCGGCCGACGCGCACATCCTCGAGCCGCCCGACATCTGGAAGAACTGGCTGCCCGACAAGCACCAGGACAAGGCCCCCAAGCTCGTCAAGGACGCCGAGGGCGGGGACGCCTGGGAGTTCGCGGGATCGGTCCAGCCCGACCCGATCGGCCTCACCGCCACGCCCGGTATGCCCTTCGACCAGTTCCGCTGGATGGGCGTGACTTACGAGGAGGCGCGGGCGGGCTGCTACAACGGCGCCGAGCGCGCCAACGACATGGCGTTCGACGGCGTCGACGCCGAGATCCTCTTCCCTCCCCAGCGCACCGTCGGTCACTTCCTCGGAGACGAGGACGACGACTTCGTGCTCGCGGGCATCGAGGCCTACAACAACTTCCTCTTCGAGGAGTTCTGCGCCCCCGACCCGACGCGCCTCGTCGGTATGGCCCAGATCCCCTCGCTGGGAATCGACGCCGCTATCGACGGGCTGCGCAAGGCCAAGGCGCGCGGCGCGAAGGGCGTGGTGATCGGCAACTGGCCCGCCGGTGGTGACGACATCTCCGAGGACGACGACGCGTTCTGGGCGGCCGCGGTCGACGAGGGCATGCCGGTGACGATCCACATCCTGCTGCTGTCGCGCCGCGCCCGGCAGGCGCAGCGCGCCGCGGCGAAGAAGGCCGGGGGCAACCGCCTCTACGGGGGCGGGAGCGCAGCGGCGAGGGCGAAGACCGTGGGCGGCCTCGGCAGCGTGTTCTCGCTCGTGCCCGGTCACATCTCGCAGCTGGTCTTCACCGGCGTCTTCGACCGGTTCCCCGAGCTCCAGGTCGTGCTCGTCGAGGCGGGGATCGGGTGGATCCCGCACTTCCTCGAGATGATGGACGACAAGTTCTGGCGCAACCGGTCGTGGGCCGACCTGCCGATCGAGCGACCGCCGTCCGACTACTGGCGGACCAATCTCAGCGCCACGTTCATCACCGACCGGGCCGGCCTCGACCTCCGCCAGCGGATGGGTGTCGACAACATCATGTGGTCGACCGACTACCCGCATCACGGCAACGACTGGCCGCACTCGCGCAAGGTGATCGAGGAGACGATGGGCCACATCCCGGCCGGCGAGCGCAACAAGATCGTCGCGGGCAACGCGGTGCGCCTGTTCCACCTGGGCGACGAGAACCACGGCGTGGCGACCCTCGACGCGCGCTAGGAACGCCGGTCACACGTCGCCCGAGGCGCGACCCTCCTCGATGGCGTCGAGCGTGAGCCGCTGCAGCGTGCGGTAGTGGGTGTAACCGACGAGGCGGCTCACCAAGGGAAAGAGGCTGCCGGCGCGCGCCGCGCTGGCGAGCTGGAAGGCCTCGAGCTCGTCGGGCTCCCACGTCGGGCCCCGCTTCCCCTCGAACACCTCGAGCACCTGGCGTTGCATCGCTTCGACGCCTCCGGCGTAGATGCTCGCGATCTCCACGAGCACGTCGTCGCGCAGGCCGGCCTGGGCGAGCTCGGCGAAGGCGTCGACGACGTCGAGGTCGGCGCCGTCGTACGCGTCGCGCCCGAAGGCGGCGGGGTCGCGCAGGAAGCCGGCCTCGCGGAGGCGCCCCGCCAGGGTGCGGTCGATGTCGGTCTTCTCGACGAGGTCGTCGAAGGTGTAGCTCGCCGACTCCCCGCCGAAGACCCCCTCCACGAGTCCGGGCCGCTCGGAGTCGAGCAACGCTCGGATCGCGGCGAGGGAGAAGCGCCGGCTCTGTAGCTCGCGGATCTGCTCGAGGCGGCGCAGGTGCTCGTGGCCGTAGAGCTTGGTGCGCCCGGAGCGCTCGGCGGGCGGGAGGAGGCCCTCGCGCTGGTAGTAGCGGATCGTGTCGACGGTGACCCCCGCCCGGTGGGCGAGATCGTCGATCCGCCAGCAGCCTTCCGTCCCGTCGGCCACGGTGGTGCCCCCTCGGCGTGCGTGCCGTGACTTCCGTCACGAAACTTGACAGTGATTACCTTGAGAGTAGATACTTACAGCGTTAGTAAACACGAGTGAACGCTCATGACGCAAGCGTGAACCGCAGGTGGACACGATGACCGACACGAAGTCTCCCGGGAACGAGCGGGACGCCCGCGCCGCGAGCGCGTCGGAGCAGGCGGTGGCCTGGATCGCCCGCCAGCTGCGCTGGGAGCGAACCCTTGCGGATCTGCGTGCCGGTCGCGACGCCGCCCGGTCCCCGCTGCCGACCCGCAAGGCGGCCTGAGCTCCGCACGCGTCCCCCGATCGCAGGGCGCCACGGGGATCCCCCCTCCCCGGCGCCCGCGAACCGAACGGCCCGGCTCCACGAGCCGGGCCGTTTCGCGTCCTAGCGCACGCGTCGCCAGCGGGGGAGGGTGACCTCCTCGACCTTGGCGAACACGACCTCGACGGGCTCGCCGATCTCGATGCCCGCCGGGTCGATCTCGTTGATCGCACCCTCGGCGCTCGCCACCAGGTTGCCGACGAAGCGGATCGACGGGTTCTCGTCGAGCGCGACCACGATCGCGTTGTAGGGCGCGAGCTCCGCGTAAGCCGGCAGGAGCGGCGGATGGGCAACGATGAAGGACCAGATCGTCCCGCGGCCCGACGTGGTCACCCACGTGGAGTCGAGCGACCGGCACTGCGGGCACATCGGTCGCGGTGGCATGCGCCAGACGCCACATGTACGACAGGCCTGGACACACAGCTCGCCGCGCGCGGTACCCGCCCAGAACGGCGCGCCGTCGGGGTCCTCGACGTCGGGCAGGAGGAAGCCAGACTCGATCGCGCTACCTCCTCAACAGGAGGGCGCTCGTCGGGACGCCCTCCCCGCTGGTGACGAGGCAGGTGTCGGCGCCGTCGACCTGGCTGGTCGATGTGCCGCGCATCTGGCGCACGCCCTCGAGCACGAGGTTGAAGCCGTGCACGTACGCCTCGCTCATGCCCGCGCCCGAGGTGTTCACGGGCAGCCGCCCGTCCGGCCATTCGATGTTGCCGTCGTCGGTGAAGGGCCCGCCCTCACCACGGGTGCAGAAGCCGTAGCCCTCCAGCGACAGCGGGATGAGCGGGCTGAACGCGTCGTAGAGCTGGGCGACCTTCACGTCCGCGGGCCCGAAATCGGCGCCGCGCCACAGCGCGTCCGCGCACGCCCATGCCGGGCCGCGCAGCGGATCGTCGCAGAAGTAGTTCGTCATCGTTTGGTGCTGTCGGGGGATTCCCTGTGCGAACGAATGGACGTACGCCGGTGGATGGGGGAGGTCGCGTGCCCGCTCCGCCGACGTGATGACCACCGCGAGCGCACCGTCGGTCTCGAGGCAGTTGTCGTAGAGGCACAACGGCTCCGAGATCCACCGCCCCTCCATGTACTGCTCACGGGTCAGGGGCTTGTCGTACATGGTCGCGGCCGGATTCCGGTTGGCGTGCTTGCGGGCGGCGAGCGCGACGTTGGCGAGGTGGTCACGGGTCGCGCCGAACTCGTGCATGTAGCGGCGCGTGAGCATGGCGATCTCGTCGACCGGCCGCACCACGCCCCACGGCCGGCTCCACTGCCAGTGACCGGTGATGCGCCGGCTCACCTGCGCCCACGGCCGGCTGGTCTTCGCGGCGCGCTTGCGGGCTCGCCAGGCCACCGCCACCCGGCACTGGCCGGTCGCCACCGCCATGGCCGCGTGGCCGACCACGCCGCACCCGGCGCCGCCCCCGTACCCGACCTGGGAGAAGAAGGTGATGTCGCCGAGGCCCACGTTGCGGGCGACTTCCACCTCCCGGCCGTCCTCCATCGAGAACAGCGCCAGGCCGTCGACGTCACCCGGCGCCAGCCCGGCGTCGTGGATGGCCGTAAGGATCGCCTGGCACGCGAGCGACAGCTCCGAGTCGGCCAGACCCTTGCCGAACGCGGTCTGGCCGATCCCGACGACGGCCGTCCGATCGGTCAACGCTCCGCTCATCCGGGCCCGCTCACCAGCCCTTGAACTCGGGTGCGCGGCGCTCGACGAACGCGGCGACACCTTCACCGGCGTCGTGGGTGCCGGTGGTGATCTCCACGAGGAGCGCCTCCTCCTCCAGGAGGGTGGCGCGGTCGACGTCGGGCGACCGGTTGAGCAGCCGCTTGGCGAAGCCGATCGCCTTGGTCGGCCCCCCGGCGAGACGCTCGGCCCACGCCTTGACCGTGGCGTCGAGCTCAGCGGGCGGCACCACCTTGTTCACGAGGCCGAGGTGCGCCGCGTCCTCGGCCGAGAGGTCGTCACCGAAGAAGATCAGCTCCTTGGCCTTCTGGAGGCCGACGCGGCGGGGGAGGAGGTAGGCGGCGCCGCCGTCGGGGACCAGCCCCCGGCGCACGAAGACCTGGATGATGCGGGCGGTGTCGGCTGCGATCACGAGGTCGGACGCGAGCGCGATCTGGGCGCCGCCGCCGGCGGCGGTGCCGTTGAGGGCGCACAGCACCGGCTTCTCGCAGTCGAGGATCCCGCTGACGAGGCGGTGCATGCCGGTGCGCATCATGCGGGCCGGCTCGCCGGCGGTGCGGTCGGGTGCGCCCTCGGGCCGGTCCGCCTGCGAGCGGTCGGCGCGCAGGTCGGCGCCGGTGCAGAAATGCCGTTCACCGGTGGCGCCGATGACGACGGCGCGCACGTCGAGCGAACCACCGGAGCGATCGAGCAGCTCCGTCATGCGGTCTCGTACCGCGGGCGTGATGCTGTTGCCGGCGTCGGGCCGGTTGAGCGTGATCCACGCCACGCCGTTCTCGACCCGGTACTGCAGCTCTTCCTCGACGTCGCTCACCGGCTCACCCTTCCCGCTCCGACCACCAATGCG
>DASUUL010000029.1:0-6604 GCA_036374115.1 Acidimicrobiia bacterium
CCCGCCTCCTCGTCGTCGACGACGAGGAGGCGCTGGTCGATCTGCTCGGCGACGCCCTCCGCTTCGCCGGTTACGACGTGCACACGGCGGCGTCGGGATTCGAGGCGCTCCGCCGGGCCGCCGACCTGCGTCCCGACCTGATGATCCTCGACGTCAACCTCCCGGACCTCGACGGCTTCGAGGTGTGCCAGCGGTTGCGCCGCGACGGCGAGGACGTCCCGGTGGTGTTCCTCACCGCCCGCGACGATCCCGGCGACCTCCGCACGGGGTTCACCCGCGGCGGCGACGACTACGTCACCAAGCCGTTCAGCCTGGAGGAGCTCAACTTCCGGATCCAGGCCGTCCTGCGCCGCACCCTGCGCAGCGAGACCGGCAACGGCGACACGCTCCGCTGCGCCGACCTCGTCATGGACGTCCGCGCCCACCGCGTGTGGCGAGGCGACCAGGAGGTGGAGCTCTCCCCGACCGAGTTCCGGTTGCTGCGCTACCTCCTCGTGAACCGGGGCCAGGTGCTGTCGAAGCCCCAGATCCTCGACCATGTGTGGCAGTACGACTTCGGCGGTGACGCGTCCGTCGTCGAGAGCTACATCAGCTACCTGCGCAAGAAGCTCGACCGCGACGAGCCGCGCCTCATCCACACCGTCCGCGGCTTCGGGTACACGATTCGCGAGCCCGAGGCGTAGCCCGAGGTGAGCATCAAGGCGCGGTTGGCGATCGCGTTCGTCGCGCTTCTCGTCGTGGCCGCCGGCGTCATCGGCTGGACGGTGGTGCGCACGACGCGCGCGTCGCTCGTCGACCAGATCGACGACCGGCTCGTGGAGCAGAGCAGCCGCCGCATCGGCGGCCCCGCGCCGCCGCCCGACCAGGACGGGGACCGGTTCCGGCCGATCGCCGAGCTCGTCTTCACGGCCGACGGCGAGGAGGTGGTGGAGCTGCCCGCGGGCTTCGCCGACGCCGCCGAGCCCCTGCCCGAGCTGCCCCCGTTCCCGAGCGAGCGCGCCGACGCCCTCGTGGACCACATCGTGACGTTGCCGGCCGAGGCGGGCGACCTCGACTACCGGGTGCTCGTACGCCGCGACGTGCGCGGTTTCTACCGGGTGCTGGCGACCCCGCTGTCGGGTGTCGACTCGGCCGTGCGCGACCTCGTGCGCACGATCCTCGTCACCGCCGCCATCGTGGTGGCGGTGGGCGCGGGGACCGCCTGGCTCATCGTGCGCCGCGGGCTCCGCCCCGTCGACCGCATGGTCGACACCGCCAGCGCGATCGCAGGGGGTGACCTGTCGCAACGGATCGAGCACGACGACGACGATCGCAGCGAGCTCGGCCGGCTCGCGACCGCGCTCGACGACATGCTCGCCCAGCTCGAGCACGCGTTCACCGAACGCCAGGAGAGCCAGGCGCGCCTCGAGCAGTTCGTCGCCGACGCGTCGCACGAGCTGCGGACACCCGTGACCGCGATCCGGGGATACGCCGAGCTGTACCGCCGCGGCGGCATCCCCGAGGGCGAGGCGCTCGACCGCGCCATGGCGCGCATCGAGAGCGAGAGCGAGCGGATGGGCCAACTCGTCGACGACCTCGTCCTGCTCGCCCGGCTCGACCAGCACCAGCCCCTCGACACCGCCGCCGTCGACCTCGCCCAGCTCGCCGCCGACGCGGTGAGCGACCTGCGCGCCGTCGACCCCGAGCGCCCGGTCACCCTCGAGGCTGCCGCGCCCGTCGTCGTCACCGGCGACGAACGCCGGCTCCGCCAGGTGCTCGCCAACCTGCTCGGCAACGCACGCGTCCACACGCCGCCGCGCACGCCCGTGCACGTGACCGTCGGCACCGACGACGGCGACGCCCGCTTGGTGGTGGCCGACGAGGGCCCCGGGATCGAACCCGCCGTGCGCGGGCGAGTCTTCGAGCGCTTCTCCCGGGCCGATCGGTCACGGTCGCGGGCGAGCGGCGGCGCCGGGCTGGGCCTCTCGATCGTCGCCGGGGTGGTGGGCGCCCACGGCGGCCGCCTGCGGGCCGACGAGCGCCCCGGGGGCGGCGCCCGGTTCAGCGTGTGGCTGCCGGTGGCGCCGCCGGCATCGGCCTGACACCCGGCCGGCGACGCAGCGCCCGTGGATTCCGGGCGCACCGCCAGCGCGTCCCCAGGGGCCTCCCAGGTGCGGAGCGCATCCTCGTCACCGTCACAACCACGTCACACGGGAGGAAGTGCGATGCAGATCAAACGGTCCGTGGCGGTGCTCGCCCTGTCGGGCTCCGCCCTCGCCGGTGGGGTGCTGTTCGGTCCCGTCCTCGCGGGCGCCCAGGAGGACGGCCAACAGGACGGCCAACAGGACGGGCAGGAGCAGCCCGCCCCCGAGGAGGGTCCCGGCGGCCCCTGCCGCGGCCCCGGCGGCGGCAAGCACCTGGAGGTCGCGGCCGGCGCAATCGGCATCGAGGTCGACGCGCTGCGGGAGGCACTCGAGGGCGGCCAGACGATGGCCCAGGTCGCCGAGGCGAACGGGGTCGACGTGCAGACCGTCGTCGACGCCCTGGTCGCCGACATCAGCGCCCGGATCGACGAGGGCGTCGCCGAAGGACGCCTCACCCAGGAGGAGGCCGACGCGAAGAAGGCCGAGCTCCAGGAGCGGGTGACCGCACGCGTGAACGGCGAGCGGCCCGAAGGTGCACCCGAGGGCCCGCGCGGCCCGCAGGGGGAGGCTCCCGAGAGCGACGAGAGCACCGAGACGAGCGCGTCCGCGTAGCTCCCCTCCCCCCGCCCCCCACCGATGCGTACCTGGTGCGCAAATATTGCGCACCAGGTACGCATCTAGGTTCGGTCGGGGCGGGTGGTGAGCGCGTCGACCTCGGCGAGCTCGGCGGCGGTGAGGGGCCAGGCGGTGGTGGCGGCGGCGTTCGCCTCGACCTGCTCCGGTCTCGTCGCCCCCGCGATCACGCTCGGGACGAGTGGGTTGGCGGCCAACCACGAGAGTGCGAGCTCGTGCAGCGTGTGGCCGTGCTGGGCCGCGTACGCGGTGAGGCGCTCCACCACCTCCATCCGGCGCCCTCCCAGGAGGCGGTCGGCGCGCTCGGCGGGCATCCCGGCGAGGCGGGTGCCGGGCGGGGGCGTCTCGCCCCTCCGGTACTTGCCCGTGAGCAGCCCGCTGGCGAGCGGGAAGTACGGGGTGAGCGTCATCCCGAGGCGGGCGCACGCCGGCGCGACCTCCGCTTCGGGCTCGCGCTTCAACAGGCTGTACTCGTTCTGCACGGTCACGAACGGCCGCAGTCCGCGTTCGGCGGCGGCGGCGGCCGCCTCGTCGAGTTGGGCGGCGGTGAAGTTCGAGCAGCCGATCTCGCGCACCTTGCCGGCGTCGACGAGCGCGTTCATCGCCGCGAGGGTGTCGCCGATCGGCGTGGCCGGGTCGGGTTGGTGGATCAGGTAGAGATCGATGCGGTCGGTGCCGAGCCGGCGCAGGCTGTCGGCGGCCGCCCGCCCGATCCATTCCGGGCTGCCCCCGCTGAGCCCGTCGGGTGGCGTGAGCATGCCGAACTTGGTGGTGATCACGGCCTGGTCGCGGCGGCTCCCGAGGGCGTGCCCGAGGAGCTCCTCGGACGCACCCCCGCCGCCGTAGAGGTCGGCGGTGTCGA
The DNA here is from genome assembly GCA_036374115.1 of Acidimicrobiia bacterium. GTDB lineage: Bacteria > Actinomycetota > Acidimicrobiia > IMCC26256 > JACDBD01 > JACDBD01. Next base: position 3,619 of record DASUUL010000029.1, read on the forward strand.
AGAACGTCACGCCGGCGTCGAGGGCGGCACCCACGACCGCCGCCGTCTGGGCCCGGTCGATGCGTCCACCGCAGTTGTTGCACCCCAGGCCGGCGACCGAGACCGAGAGCGCGCCCAGGGCACGGGACTCCATCCTCGGACCGTACCCGTCCCGGCGGTGTGGCCCCGGCGGTGTGGAAGGATCTCGACATCGCGGGCAAAGGGGGATGACCGTGACGAAGCGCCTACGGGTCGTGCTGCTCGTGCTGGTGGCGACGGCGATGCTCGCCGCCGCCGCGGTGGGGGTGGCGCCCGCCGCCGGCGGCCGGCCGGCCTACCCGGTTCCCTACAACTTCGGGGCCGGGCTCCTCGCTGCCGCGACGCAGCCGGGCTCGTCGCCGCCCGGCAGCAACGACTGGGACTGCACGCCCACGGAGGCGCATCCCTCCCCGGTCGTGCTCGTGCACGGGACGTTCGCCAACATGACGGTCAGCTGGCAGGCGCTGGCGCCACTCCTCGCCAACCACGGGTACTGCGTGTTCGCGCTCGACTACGGAGGCGAAGCCGGGCGCCAGACGCAGGCCACGGGCGACATCCCCACGTCGGCCGGCCAGCTCGCCGCCTTCGTCGACGAGGTGCTGGGCGCCACCGGCGCGCCGAAGGTCGACATCGTCGGCCACTCGCAGGGCGGGATGATGCCCCGCTGGTACATCAAGTTCCTCGGTGGCGACGCCACCGTGCGCGCCCTCGTCGGGCTGTCACCGTCGAACCACGGCACGACGCTGTTCGGCCTAGCGACGCTGGCGGACGCCCTCCCCGGCGGCGCGGCCGCGTTCGCCGGCTTCTGCCCGGCGTGCTCGCAGCAGCTCGCCGGCTCCGAGTTCCTCGCCACCCTCCACGCCGGCGGCGACACGGTCCCCGGGCCTGTCTACACCGTGATCCAGACCCGCTACGACGAGGTGGTGACGCCCTACCACTCGTCGTTCCTCACCGGGCCCGAGGTCACCAATATCACGCTCCAGGACCGGTGCGCGCTCGACCTCGGTGATCACCTCGCGGTGATCTACGACCGCGTCGCGCTCCATCACGTGCTCAACGCCCTCGACCCCGCGCGCGCCACGCGCCCGCCGTGCACGGTGGTGCTCCCGGGCGTCGGCGGCTGACCCCGACTCCCCGGGAGCGGGAGGGAGCGCGCGAGGAGGCGCGAGGGGGACGGTGGGGTCAGTCGCGGAAGACGGGGGTGCGCTTGTCCTTGCGGGCGCGTACGGCTTCCTCGAAGTTCTCGGTGGTGAGGCGAACGTAGAGCTGGGCATGGCCCTCGGCGTCCATGTGGGCGTGGAGGCTCCCGGCGTCGAGGCTCGACCACAGCATCCGCTTGGTCACCTCCACCCCGACCCGGCTGAACCCGATGATGCGCTCGGCGAGCTCGTAGCAGGCGTCGAGCAGCTCGGCGTGCGGCACCGTACGCGACACGAGCCCGATGCGCTCGGCCTCGGCGGCATCGACGTCGCGCCCCGACAGCATGATCTCGAACGCCCGCGACGACCCGATGGCGCGGGGGAGCAGGTAGCTCATGCCCAGCTCGCTCGACGTGAGCCCGTTGTTGATGCCAGCAGCGCGGAAGTATGCGCGGTCGGACGCGATCCGGATGTCGGTGGCGACACCGAGGCAGAAGCCGCCGCCGATGGCGGCGCCGTTGATCGCACCGATCACGGGCTGGTGCATCTTGCGCAACGCGAGCACGACGTCGTCGAGCAGCTCCATCGACCGGCGGGCGATCGAGGACCGGGTGAGACCGGCGATGTTGGGAACGTGGCCCGAGTCTTCCAGGTCGGCGCCGGAACAGAACCCTTCGCCGGCCCCGGTCACCACCACGACCCGCGTCTCGTTGTCGAGGCTGACCTGCTCGAGCGCCTCCCGGAACGGGATCATCACGTCGAACGCCATCGCGTTCATTCACTCGGGCCGGTTCAGGGTCACGAGCGTGACCTGCGGGCGCGGCTTGTCGATCAGCACGAACGGCATGCGTTTCTCTCCCTGGCACCTGCTCCGACGTGAAGGCAGCATCCTGGCACGGACCGGGCGCGGCTGTAGCTTGCGCCCGATGTTCTCGGGACGCCGGCTGGTCGTGGTGTTCGTCGGGCTCCAGCTCGGCATGATCCTGAGCACCATCGACGGCACCATCGTCGCCACCGCCCTGCCGAGCATCGCCCGCGACCTCGGCGGCGTATCGCGCATCTCCTGGGTGATCACCGCCTACTTCCTCGCCCAGGTGGCGTCACTGCCGCTCATGGGCAAGCTCGGCGACCTCTACGGGCGCCGGCGGCTGTTCTTCACGGCGCTCACGCTGTTCACGATCGGGTCGATGCTGTGCGGGCTCTCTCAGTCGATCAACCAGCTGCTCGCGGCGCGCGCGCTGCAAGGCCTCGGAGGCGGCGGCCTCGGGACGCTGGCGATGGCGATCGTCGCCGACATCGTGCCGGCGCGTCAGCTGCCCCGCTGGCTCGGCTACCAGGGCGCGATCTTCGCGGTGTCGAGCATCGTCGGTCCGCTCGCCGGCGGCCTCTTCGTCGACCAGTTGACGTGGCGGTGGGCGTTCTACGTCAACGTGCCGATTGCGGCGCTGGCCTTCGTCGTGGTCGGGGCGACGCTGCACCTGCCGTACCGACGGCTCCCGCACGCCATGGACTACGCCGGCGCCGGCCTGCTGACCGGCGCGCTCGTCTGCTTCGTCGTCGCCACCACCGCCGCCGGCGGCGACGCACCGCCCCCGGCCGCGCTCCTCGTCGCGCTCGCGGCCGGTGTCGCGGCGCTGGTTGTGCTGTTCGTGTGGCGGGAGCGGCGTGCCTCCGAGCCGATCGTGCCGCTGCGCCTCTTCGCCAACCCGGTCGTGCGGGTCGTGGCGGCCATGAACGTGACGAGTGGTCTGCTGTTCTTCTGCGGCGTGTTCTTCCTGCCCGTCTTCCTCCAAGAGGTGGCGGGCGTCAGCGCGCTGGTATCCGGCCTG
>DASUUL010000030.1:0-6741 GCA_036374115.1 Acidimicrobiia bacterium
CTGCGACCGCCCCCGGGAGTGGTGCGACGTGCACCACATCGTCCACTGGGTCGACGGCGGTGAGACCAAGCTCTCCAACCTCGAGCTTCGCTGCCGCCTCCACCACCGCGACATTCACGAAGGGAGGAGGGCGAGAGCACCGTGAGCCGCCGGGCCCCCTCGATGCAACGCCCGCCCCGACGTCAGCCGATCAGCCGGCGGAGACCACCGCGCCCGTCCCGTCGAAGTGGAGCTCGCAGGTCTGACCCTAGCCGAGCACCTCCATGAGCGCGCCGCAGCGAGACCGAACGCTGCGCCTCGCCTGGTCGGGCTGCCGGGATTTGAACCCGGGACCTTCGGTCCCCCAGACCGACGCGCTAACCAAGCTGCGCCACAGCCCGTAAGGAGCCGAGTCTACGACTCGGGTGGGCACGCTCCCCCAGTCAGGACGCTCAGAACAGGTGGAGGAGCCACTCCACGCCCTGCCACGCCCGGAAGCCGAGATACACCGCCACCGCGGCGGCGAGGAGCTTGAGGTGCCACGGGAACGGGACGTGCTCCTCGTCGGCGGTGCTCGCGGCGCCGGATGGGACGGGCGCGTCGATGGTGCTGCCGCACGACGGGCAGGTGCCGTCGGTCTTCACCGTCGGGGGCGAGAGGAAACGGTCGCACTCGGGGCACCACGGCACGGCGCCATTCTCCCACCCGGGAGGCGCTTCGAGCCCCTCAGAGGGGCCGCGCCCCCTCACACCGGCGGCACGCCGTGACGACGGGCGAAGTCTTCGCGGCGCCGGTCCCGGGCGTGGCCGAGCCGGGTGGCGAGCTCGGCTCGCAGGGCCTCGGGCTCGACCACCGCGTCCACGACGAGCTCGGCGGCCAGGTGGACGAGATCGACGTCGGCCTCGTACTCGGCGCGCCGTTCTGCCACGTAGGCGGCCCGTTCGTCGGGGTCCTCGATCGCCTGGATCTTGTTGTAGAAGACGGCGTTCACGGCCGGTTCCGGGCCCATCACCGCGATCTGGGCGGTGGGCAGCGCCAGGCAGGCGTCGGGGTCGAAGGCGGGCCCGCACATCGCGTAGAGCCCGGCGCCGTAGGCCTTGCGCACGATGACGGAGAACTTCGGCACCGTCGCCTCCGTGACGGCCGAGATCATCTTCGCCCCGTGGCGGATGATGCCCTCGCGCTCCACCGCAGTGCCGATCATGAACCCCGGCACGTCGGCGAGGAAGATCAGCGGGACGTTGAAGGCGTCGCACAGCCACACGAACCGCGCCGCCTTGTCGGCGGAGTCGACGAAGAGGACACCGCCGAGCTGCATCGGGTTGTTGGCGACGATGCCCACGACTTCACCCTCCAGCCGGGCGAACCCCACGATCAGCTCCTTGGCGAAGAGTGGCTTCACCTCGAAGAAGCTCCCGTCGTCGACCAGCGCGTCGATCACCCGGTGCATGTCGTAGGCGCGCCGCTCCTCGCTCGGGACGACGTCACCGATGGGCTTGGCATCCGCGTGCGGGGCGCGCGCCTCCATCGCGGGCGGCGCCTCGCGCCAGTTGCGAGGCAGGTACGAGAGCCAGCGCTTCACCGCGTCGACCGCTTCGTCGTCGTCGACGACGAGATTGTCGCCACAGCCGCTGACCGTCGCGTGCATCCGCGCACCGCCCATCTCCTCGAGGGTGGTGCGCTCGCCGATCACCTCCTCGGCCATGCGGGGCGAACCCAGGTACATCGAGGCGTTGCCCTCGACCATGAACACGACGTCGCAGAACGCGGGGATGTACGCGCCGCCCGCCGCCGACGGCCCGAAGAGCGCGCACGCCTGTGGGACACGGCCGGACAGCCGCACCTGGTTGGCGAAGATGCGCCCGGCACCGCGTCGCCCCGGGAAGAGCTCGACCTGGTCGGTGATGCGGGCGCCCGCCGAGTCGACGAGGTACACCACCGGCATCTCGTGGCGGAGGGCGGTCTCGGTGAGGCGGACGATCTTCTCCACGGTGCGCGCGCCCCACGATCCCGCCTTCACCGTCGGGTCGTTGGCCATCAGGCACACAGGGCGTCCGTCGACGCGGCCGACGCCCGTCACCACGCCGTCTGCAGGCAGGTCGCCGGCGAGCGCGTTGGCGAGCAACGCGTCCTCGGCGAGGGAATCGGGGTCGAGCAGCCGGGCGAGGCGGTCACGGACGAACCGCTTGCCCTGGCGGGCGAGCTTCTCGCCCTCACGGTCGAGGTTGCCGCGCAGGGCTCGCTCGACGTGCTTGCGGACGGACTCCTCGCTCATGCGCCGCTCACGACGCGTGCACCCGAGTGCGCGGGCCGGCCCGCATCACCTGGCCCGGCAGCTCCCGACCGACCACGGTCTCGGCCAGGATGGCGGCCTCGATCAGGGTGTCGAGGTCGACGCCGGTCTCGATCCCCATGTCGGCGAGCATGTGCACGAGGTCCTCGGTGACGATGTTGCCGGACGCGCCGGGGGCGTACGGGCACCCGCCCAGGCCACCGATGGAGGTGTCGAAGCGGGTCACCCCGCGCTCGAGCCCGGCGAGCACGTTGGCCAGGCCCGTCCCCCGCGTGTTGTGGAAATGGAGCCCGACCTCGGTGGCGGCCACACCGGCGCGATCGAGGGCGTCGAGCAGGTCGTCGACGCGCCGGGGCGTGGCCATCCCGGTGGTGTCGCCGAAGGAGCACCGGTCGGCGCCGGCACCGAGCAGATCGAGCGCCACCTCGGCGACCCGCTCGGCGGCGACGTCGCCTTCGTAGGGGCACCCGAACGCGGTCGAGACGATCGCCTCGGCGGGCCGGCCGGCCTCGTGGGCGAGATCGGTCAGTTCGGCCACCCCCTCGACCGACTCCGCCACGCTCCGGCGCACGTTCCTCTGGTTGTGGGTCTCGCTCGCGCTGACGACCACCTCGAGCTCGTCGGCTCCGGCGGCCAGAGCACGCTCCGCCCCGCGGACGTTCGGCACCAGCGCGGAGTAGCGCACACCTGGCCGCCGCTCGATCCGCGCCATGACCTCGTCGGCCCCCGCCATCGACGGGATCGCCTCCGCCTTCACGAACGACGCGGCCTCGATCCGCCGCAAGCCGGTGCGCGAGAGCGCGTCGATCAGGCGGACGCGGTCGTCGACCGGGATCGGGGCCTCGTTCTGGAGGCCGTCACGGGGCCCGACCTCGCGGATCTCCACCACCGCGGGCACGAGGGCGCGAGCGGCGTCCGGTGTCACGCCCGTCAGGCTACCGGAGCCCTCTAACGCGACCGGCGACGCACGCGCAGCTTGATCGGCGTCGGTCCCAGCTCGAACGCCTCCCGGATGCGGCGCTCGAGATAGCGCAGGTAGCTCGGCGGCAGCTCCTGGGTGGCGAACAACGTGAAGGTGGGCGGGTCGCTCGCGCCCTGGGTCGCGTACAGCACCTTGGGGCGCCGGCCCCGCACGAGCGGCGGCGGTTGCTTCGCCTGTGCCGCCTGCAGCACCCGGTTCAGCGCGTTGGTGGGAACCCGTTGGTGGTAGGCCTCCTCGGCCTGGCGCAGCGCCGGCAACACCCGCTTCAGATTGCGGCCGGTGAGGGCCGACACCTGCAGCACGGGCGCGTACGACAGGAACGCCAGGCGATCGGCCAGCTCCGCCTTGACGCGGGCGCGTTGCTCGGCGTCGAGCAGGTCCCACTTGTTGAGCACGACGACGATCGCGGTACCGGCGGCATCGATGCGCTCGGCGAGCCGCTGGTCCTGGTGGGTCACGCCCTCGCTGGCGTCGATCACGAACAGGGCGGCGTCGGCCCGGTCGACGGCCTGAAGCGCCCGCACGAGGCCGTAGTACTCGGTGGGCTCGTCGACGCGACTGCGGCGCCGCATCCCCGCGGTGTCGACGAACCGCAAGGCACCGTCCTCCCTCTCCACGAGGGTGTCGATGGTGTCGCGGGTCGTTCCCGGCTCGTCGTGCACGACGGCGCGCTCGTCGCCCACGAGGCGGTTGAACAGCGTCGACTTGCCGACGTTGGGCCGTCCGACGAGCGCCACCGAGAACGCGCCGTCGCGCTCGGGGCCCGCGGTCCTCGCTTCCTCCTCATCGGCAACCTGCGGCAGGGCCGCAACCAGCGCGTCGAGCAGGTCGCCGCTCCCCCGCCCGTGGATGGCCGACACCGGAACCGGGTCGCCGAGCCCGAGCCGGCTGAAGGCCCACACGTCGCTCTCGCGCGTGTCGTCGTCGACCTTGTTCACGACCAGCAGCACCGGCTTGCCCGACCGCTGCAACAGGCTCGCAACCTGCGCGTCCTCCTCCACCACGCCGACCGTGACGTCGACCACGAGCAGGATGAGGTCGGCGGCCTCGATGGCGCGCTCGGCCTGGCGGCTCACCTGCCGGGGCAGGGACCCGCCTCCGGGGCCGCTCGGCGCGAGCCACCCGCCCGTGTCGACCACCCGGAACCGCCGGCCGGCCCAGTCGGCCACCAGCTCCTTGCGGTCGCGCGTAACCCCGGGGTGCTCCTCGACGATGGCCTCGCGCCTGCCCACGAAGCGGTTCACGAGCGTCGACTTGCCGACGTTGGGCCGTCCGACGACGGCGACGAGCGGGAGCGCGGTCACCGGTCTCAGCGCAGGGCGGCGACGAGGGCGGTGCCGTCGGTGGGGACCACCTCGACGGCCCGCGGCAGATCGGCGACGGTCCCGCCGTCGAGGAAGCGGCCCTGGGAGAGCACGACGTCGGGCACGAGGTAGCGGTGCGCGGCCGGCTCGCCGGCGAGCGTCGATGCGACGTCGGTCGCGGTCAGCAGGCCGGTCACGCCGATGTTGCCGCCGAAGAAGCGGTTCGCCACCGGCACGATCCGCACCGGCGCCGCCGACACGGCCCGCAGCACGGGGAGCAGGGGCTCGAGCACCCGGGCGCCGTACGCGCCGGTGACGATGCCGATCGGCGCGCCCGGCGCCGCCGCGGCAGGGGCGGGCTCGCGCGTGCGAACGGCGCGGTAGCCGTCGGGGGGCGCGCCGTCCACCCAGGCGAAGAAGCCCGACCGCGGGCCGGTCGGCACGACCCGCTCCCCCGCGGCGGCAGCGTGCACTTCGCGCTGGAACGTGCGTGCCATGCCGATGCCGTTCTCGTGCTGGACGAATCCTTCGTACGCCTCCGGCTCCGGGAAGGCGCGTCCCGCCAGGAGGTAGTACTCGTCGGCCGCGAAGGCGAGCCGGCGGCCGAGCGCATCGAGGAATCGCCGCTGCCAGCGAGCCACGCACTCGAGCACGGCCTCGGCCTCGGCCCGGGTGTGGGCTCGCATGGCCGCTTCGGTCGTGTGGTCACTCACGCCGAGGGGGACCACCCCCACCGTCGCGAGCCGGGGGAAGCGGTCGAGCACGCCGAGCAAGGTGTCGTCGAGCACGTCGCCGTCGTTGATGCCCGGGCACACCACCACCTGGCCGTGCACCTCGGTGCCGGCGTCGAGCAGCGCCGCGAGCCAGCGCAGGCTCGTGGCGCCCCGCCGGTTGCGCAACAGCCTGGCGCGCACGTCGGGGTCGGTGGCATGGATGCTCACATAGAGCGGACCCAGCCGCTCGGAGACGACCCGCTCGAGGTCGGCCTCGGTGAAGCGGGTGAGGGTCGTGAAGTTCCCGTAGAGGAACGACAGCCGGTAGTCGTCGTCCTTGACGTACAGGCTCGGGCGCATGCCCTTGGGCAGCTGGTAGATGAAGCAGAACGGGCAATGGTTGTCGCAGGTCCGCACCTGGTCGAACACGGCGCTGGCGAGCTCGAGGCCCAACGGCGCCCCCGCGGGCTTCTCGATCGCGACCAGCTGCTCGAGCCCGCCGCGGCGGACGTCGAGCTCGAGCGCGGGCTCGTCGGCTTGGAGCTGGTACTGGATGACGTCGCGCACGTCCTCGCCGTTGAGGCTGAGGACCTCGTCGCCGGGCAGGATCCCCGCCGACTCAGCCGGCGACCCGGGCGCGACCGCCACGACCCGTGCGGGCGGCATGGATCCCATTGTAGGAGCCGGTGTCGGCGGCCCTCCCCTCCGCCGGTACCCTGCATGACATGCCGGTGGAACGGGTGCTGCTGGCGCAGCCACGCGGGTTCTGCGCCGGGGTGGAGATGGCGATCAAGGCGCTCGCCTGGATGGTGCGCGTCTTCGAGCCGCCCGTGTACTGCTACCACGAGATCGTCCACAACCAGGTCGTGGTCGACCGCTTCCGCCGCCTGGGCGTGGTGTTCGTGGACGACGTGGCCGAGGTGCCCCCCGGCGCGCCGCTCATGCTCAGCGCCCACGGCTCGGCGCCGTCGGTCGTGGCCGCCGCCCGGGCCAACGGCGGCGTCGTCGTGGACGCGGTGTGCCCGCTCGTCACCAAGGTGCACCACGAGGTGAAGGTGCGGGCGGGCAAGGGCTACACCGTCGTGTACGCCGGTCACGAGGGCCACGACGAAGCGGTGGGCACCATGGCGGTGGCGCCCGAGTCGGTGCGCCTGGTCGAGGGGGAGGCCGACGTGGAGGCCCTCGACCTCCCGCCCGGCAGCCCCGTCGCCTTCCTGGCCCAGACGACGCTCAGCATGGACGAGTGGGCGGGCGTCCGCGATGCGACCGCGGCGCGGTTCCCGGCCATGTGGATGCCCGGGCGCAGCGACCTGTGCTTCGCCACCACGAACCTGCCCTTCTCGCGGGCTGCGGCCACGACTTCGGGCGCGGAGCCGTGGGCCGAGAGCATGAGAGGCGCGCCTTCCGGCACCTCGCTGATGTCGTCCACGAAGACGACGCCCAGCTCGCGGAACCGATCGACCACCAGGC
>DASUUL010000031.1:0-17920 GCA_036374115.1 Acidimicrobiia bacterium
AACACCGCGCCCGGGCGCGCCTCCGAGGAGTCGGGACCGTTCGCGACGGTCGTCAAGACCGACGAGCTGTGGTTCGACGTGCTCGTCGACCCGGCGACGGTCGGGACCAACGACGTGCACGTCACGGCGCTCACCACCACGGGCACGGCCGCCGAGGTGCAGGAGATGGAGGTCACGCTCACCCAGCCCGACCGCGACATCGCCCCCATCGATCTGCCGTCGACGCCGTTGGGACCGGGCCACGTCGTGGCCGACGACGTTCAGATCCCGATCGCAGGCGACTGGGTGATCACCGCCTCGGCGCTCGTCGACGACACGACGCAGGTGACCGGCGAGGCCGAGGTGACGATTCGCTGACCGCCTAGGCGCAGTCGCGGCAGAGCCCGACGAGGTCGACGCGGTGGTGTTGGGTGCGAAACCCCGTCGAGCGCGCGATCTGCGCCGTCGCGTCGTGCACCGACTTCTCGAGGCCGGCCGACGCCGGGATGTCCTCGACCATGCCGCAGTTCGCGCAGATCAGGTGATGGTGGTGGCCGGTGAGCGCCTCGGCGAGCTCGAACCGGGCGTACTCGTCGTTGGTGACGATTCGGTGCACGAGACCGGCCTGCTCGAGCACCACCAGATTGCGATACACCGAGCTCTGGGCGAGATCGTCGCGCTCACCGAGGATCTCCGGGATCGTGAGCGGCCGGGGTGCAGCCGCGAGCACGTCCACGATCGCTTCGCGGTTGGCGGTGAGCCGCTGGTTGATGTCACGCAAGCGGGTCGTGACCGCGTCGCGCAGTTCGGAGGCCACGACCGGCACAGTAGCGTCGAGGGGGTGGAGGCGACCGCGCGGTTCGTCGACCTGCTTCGCCGGCCCGACGCCGAAATCCCCCTCGACGAGGCTGCGGCTCTGATCGCGGCGCACGCCCACCCGGGGCTCGACGTGGCGGTGCTGCTCCGGCGACTCGACGACCTCGCCGGCGAGTCGGGCGCGGACGATGCCGAGGCGGTTGCCCGGTTCCTGTTCGCGGAGCGCGGGTTCGCCGGCAACACCGTCGACTACGGCGACCCGCGCAACTCGTATCTCGACGACGTGCTCGAGCGCCGGCTCGGGATCCCGATCTCGCTGAGCGTGCTCATGATGGAGGTCGGCCGGCGCCGGGGCATCACGATCCACGGCGTCGGGATGCCGGGCCACTTCCTCGTCTCCCCCGCGGACGCCGGCGACGTCTGGTTCGACCCGTTCCACGGCGGGCGTAGACTCGACCTCGCCGGGTGCCGGGCCCGGTTCCACGAGCTGCAGGGCGCCGACGCCGAGTTCCGGCCCGAGTTCCTGGCTCCTACTGCGGCGCGCGCGGTCCTGGCCCGGATGCTCGCCAACCTCCAGCACACACTCCTGCGGCGCGACCCCGCGTCCGTCGCCTGGGTGCTGCGTCTGCGGCTGCGGATCCCGGGGACGCCGCCGTCAGAGCGGGCGGCACTGGCCGCGTTGCTCGGCACCGTCGGCCGTTTCACCGAAGCCGCCGACGAGCTCGACGCTCTCGGTGGCGAGGCGAGCGCAGCCGACGCCGAGCGCATCGAACGACAGGCGGCCGCCCTCCGCGCCCGCGGGAACTGACCCGAAGGCGTACCGTCGGCGCGATGGCGCAGACGCTGCCGATGTTTCCCCTGGGCACGGTGCTGTTCCCGAACGCCCTGCTGCCCTTGCAGATCTTCGAGGCCCGCTACCGCGCGATGACGGAAGCCGTGCTCGCCGGCGACGGCGAGTTCGGGGTGGTGCTCATCGAGCGTGGCAGTGAGGTGGGTGGTGGCGACTCGCGGTTCGGAGTCGGGACGGTCGCGCGGATCGTGGAGGCGGCTCGCCTCCCCGACGGTCGCTTCCTGCTGGTCGCAACCGGAACCCGCCGGTTGCGCGTTCGCGTCTGGCTTCCCGAGGAGCCGTATCCGCGCGCCGAAGTGGACCTCCTCGGAGATCCCGTTCCCGCCGGCGATGCGTCGGACGCCCGCGTGGCCGTCGAGGCACTGCTCGACCAGCTCTACGGATTGCGCGCCGCGCTCGGCGAGGGCACGCCGCCGGGCGAGGTTCGCCTCGACGGCGACCTGATACGCGCGTCGTACGAGGCGGCCGCGGCCGCCGGGCTCGGTCCGCTCGACGCCCAGCGCCTCTTGGAGCTCGACGACGCCGGCGAGCGCATGCGCACGCTGGCGGACGTGCTCGCCGAGGAGGTCCGGTTCCTGGAGCTGCGGCGCGCGGAATCGTGAGGGCCGGTGGCTGGGTAGCCTGAGCTCCGTGACGGACGGAGCGGACACGGAGCGAGCACGCGGACGACTCGAAGCCGAGCAGGACCGCGTCGAGGGGCTGATCCGCTCGGTGCGGGGCGACTTCGGCGACGGGAGCGAGAACGACGAGACGTCCGAGCTCTCCCACTACGACCAGCATCCCGCCGACATGGGGTCCGAGACGTTCGAGCGCGAGAAGGACCTGTCGATCCTCGAGCAGCTCGAGTCGGAGCTGGCCGAGATCCAGGCGGCCCTGCGCCGGATCGACGAGGGCACCTACGGGCTCGACGAGGTCACCGGCGAACCGATCGCCCCCGAACGCCTCGAGGCCGTGCCCACCGCCCGCACCAACGTGAACGACGGCAGATCCGGCGCGGACCGGCGCCCCGAGCGGACCGACAGGAAGGAACCGTGATGGCGTTCGCCCTCGACAAGGTCGGGCAGTGGAGCGACGAGCGGGAGTTCAAGGTCGAGGGGGAGCGGACCAAGGCGTACGCGGCCGCCACCAACGACCCCATCCCGGCGCACGTCAACGGGGAGGTCGCGCCCCCCGTGTTCGCGGTCGTCCCGATCTGGGACGTCATGGGTGGCGCCGTCGGCCTGGTGACACCCGCGGAGGCGCTGCCCTTCGTCGTCCACGGCGAGCAGGACATGCACTTCCACAAGCCGATCGTCCCCGGCATGGTGCTCCGGTCGAAGGCCGCGCCGATCGGTGTGCACGTGAAGGGCTCGGGAACGACGGTGGTCTCGCGCATGGAGACGCGCGACGCCGGTGGCGACCTCGTGAACGAGCAGTACTCCGTCACGTTCTTCCGGGGCGTCAGCGACGGTGAGGGCAAGGGCGACACTGCCCCCGACCACCGCTTCCCCGAGGACGTGCGGTCGGCCGAGCCGGTCGCGGTGGCCTCGCAGCGCTTCGACGAGGACCAGACGTTCCGGTATTCGGACGCCTCGGGTGACACCGTCCCGATCCACCTCGACGACGAGTTCGCCAAGTCGGTCGGGCTCCCGGGCATCATCATCCACGGGCTCTGCACGATGGCCTTCACGAGCTGGGCCGCGATCGAGAACCTCGCCGGTGGAGACAGCGCCCGGCTGAAGCGGCTGGCGGTGCGGTTCTCGAAGCCGGTGCTCCCGGGTCAGGAGATCACGACCCGCTTCTGGAATGCCGGCGCGCGCGAGGGCGTCACCGCATACGCATACGAGACCGCAACCGCGGACGGCGACGTCGTGATCAAGGACGGCGTCGCGGAGATCGCGACCTGACCGTCCGGCTGCGGCTTTTCGCCCGGGCCCGCGAGGCGGCGGGGTGTTCGAGCGACGAGTTCGACGCCGCGACCCTCGGCGCGTTGCTCGGTGCGGCGCGAACGCGATACGGCCCCGAGTTCGGTGCCGTGCTCGACACCGCCCGTGTCTGGGTGAATGGCGACGAGCCGGGCTCGGGCGACGCCAGCGTCCTGCGCGACGGCGACGAGGTCGCGGTGCTCCCGCCGGTCAGTGGCGGGGCCGTCGGTGGGCGTACCGAGATCACGACCGAGCAGCTGGAGGAGCGCGGGTGAACGGCGCGCTCGCTACAGGAACCTGAGCTTGCGCGCGTTGTCGAAGCGAGCGGCGACGTCGGGCCAGTTCACGATGTTCCAGAACGCCTCGACCCAGTCCGCCTTCACGTTCTTGTACTGCAGGTAGTACGCGTGCTCCCACATGTCGAGCACGAGCAGCGGCGGTGCGCCCTGCCCGACGTTGCTCTGGTGGTCGTAGACCTGCTCGACGATCAGGCGCTGCCCGAGCGGCTCCCACGTGAGGGCCCCCCAGCCTGATCCCTGCACGTTCAGCGCAGCCTCGACGAGTTGGTTGCGGAAGCCTTCGAACGACCCGAACGACGAGTCGATCGCGGCGGCGAGCTCGCCCTCGGGCTTGTCGCCGCCGTCGGGGCTCATGTTCTGCCAGAACAGCGAGTGGAGCACGTGGCCCGACAGGTTGAACGCGAGGTTCTTCTGCAGCTGGTTGATGGTGTCGAAGGTCCCGGACTCCCGGGACTCGCCCAACTTCTCGAGGGCGGTGTTGGCACCCTTCACGTAGGCCGCGTGGTGCTTGTCGTGGTGGAGCTCGAGGATCTGCCCCGAGTAGTGGGGCTCGAGCGCGGCGTAGTCGTAGGGAAGGTCGGGGAGCGTGTACTCGGGCATCTGGCGTCCTCCCGGGGGCGGGTGTGGTCGGATCGGCCGCGCCGGTCAACGCGGGACCAACGGGTCTGGCCGGCGTTCTGTTCCTCGAACAGCGTGTTCCCGCCTCGACCGCCGGTCGAAACCCCTCGTGAGCGGGGGTGTTTGCCCGGGATGGCCGATTTCACTAGCGTTCCCGGGCAATCCGGGCGGACAGGGAAAGGGGCTCATGCGCGTGTTCCCGCGCGTCCTCGTGGCATCGGCAGTGGCCGTGGCCGTGGCTGGGGCCGCCTTGTTGCCGGCGACCTCGTCGCCGGCCGAGCCTCGGCCGGCCGCCGGCGACGAGCTCGCCGTCGCGAAGCAGCGCGTCAGCGATGCCCGCGCCGCCGCCACCGCCGCCGCGGCGCAGGTCACGGAGGCCTACGGCCGCGCCCAGGCCCTCGGCGACGAGATCGTGGCGGTGGAGGCACGGATCGCGGAGGGCAAGCAGCGGGCCGGGGAGCTGCGAGCCTCGGTCGAGCGCCGGGCGCTGCAGGCGTACACCGGATCCCACGACGAGACCGTTCCCGTGCTCGAGAGCGAAGAGCCGCGTGATGCCACCCGTCGCGCCGAGTACCTCGACCGGGTCAACGCCCGTGACAACGCGGCCGTCGCCGAGCTCCGGGCGCTCGACGAGGACCTGGCCGTCCAGCGCGAGGAGCTCGACGCCGCCCGCACCGAGCAGCTCGAGACGCTGGAGGCACTCGAGGCGCAGCAAGCCGAGCTCGACCAGCGACTCACCGAAGCCCAGGCCGCGCAGGCCGCGCTCGAGGAGCGGCTCGCTCGCGAAGCGGCCGCCCGCCGGGCCGCCGAGCAGGCGGCGGCGGCCGCGGCGGCCCGCCAGGCCGCGACCGCGGTGACCCGATCCGGGCCGGGCAGCGGGGGCGGGAGCGGGCAGGTCATCAGCGGCCTGGCGTGTCCCGTTCCCGGGTCGGCGTTCACCGACTCGTGGGGCGCGCCGCGCTCCGGTGGGCGTTCGCACCAGGGGACCGACATGATGGCGCCGTATGGCGCGCCGAACTACGCCGTCATCAGCGGAACGGTCAGCGTGTCGAGCGGTGGCAACGGCGGGAACATGCTCACGATCAGCGGCACCGACGGGAACGCGTACTTCTACGCGCACCTGCAGTCGTTCGCGGTGACGGGCGGGGCGGTGACGCAGGGCCAGCTCGTCGGGTACGTCGGTGATACGGGGAACGCCACCGGCGTTCCCCACACCCACTTCGAGATCAGGCTCGGTGGGAGCTCCGCGATCAACCCGTACCCCACGCTGGCCCAGATCTGCTGACGCTGCGAGTACCCTGACTCGCGCATGCCCAAGCAGCAGCGGCGCATCGACCGGGTGCTGGATCCCGTGTACCTCACCGAGATCCCGTCGTGCTCACTCGAAGACCTGCGGGCGCGCCACGCCGAGTGCCTGGAGATCGAGACCGAGGTGTCGTACGTCCGGCGGCTGGCGCAGGCTCGCCTCGACATCCTGCGGGCCGAGCTCGATCGCCGGGCCGCGGGCGGTTCCGTCGGCGACCTGATCGCGGCCCTGCCCCAGATCCTCTCCGACGCCGGTCCGCGCGCGCCCGTCACCGAGAGTCGCCTGCCGCGCCATTTGGCGCCGTCGATGGACATCAAGTGGAACCGGGGCCTCGAGCACCTGGTGTTCGACGGCACCCTCGCGAACCTCCCCACGCTCTCCGAGCAGGAGCTGCGCCACACGATCGAGCAGCTCAACGTGCTCGAGCGCGAGCTCTCCGACCGTCGCCGCGCTCTCCACGGCGTGATCGAGGCGATCGAGCTCGACCTGGCCGCCCGCCACAAGGTCGGCCGCACCTGATCGACCATCGACCATGGGTACCGAACTGTCATGAGCGCCGACCTGGGGGAGTTCATCCGCGACCAGCGGCGCAACGCGCGCCTGTCGCTGCGCAAGCTGAGCGAGTTGACGGGCATCTCGAACCCCTATCTGAGCCAGATCGAGCGCGGTCTGCGGGAGCCGTCGGCCAAGATCCTCCAGGCGATCGCGCGCGGGCTCCAGATCTCCGCCGAGACGTTGTACGTACGGGCCGGGATCCTCGACCAACGGGACGAAGCACACGACGTCGTCGAGGAGATCCTGCGCGACCCCACCATCAACGAGCGCCAGAAGCAGGCGCTGGTCGACATCTACCGTTCGTTCCAGCGCGAACGGTCGGAGCAGGCCGGATCGCCGCAGCCGCGAGCGGGCTGACCGGCGGCGCGCGACCTCACGGGTAGGCTCTCGCCGATGTCTGTGCGTCGGCTGGCCATGCTCAGCGTGCACACCTCGCCGCTGGCGCAGCCGGGTGCCGGCGACGGCGGCGGCATGAACGTGTACGTGCGAGCGCTGGGCGCGGCACTGGCACGAGCGGGGATCGCGTGCGACGTGCTCACGCGCGCCGAGCACGCCGAGCAGGCGCCCGTCGTCGTGGTCGAGCCCGGGTTCCGGGTGGTCCACGTTCCGGCCGGACCGTTGGCGCCGGTACCGAAGCAGGCTCTTCCCGAGCTCGTCGACGCGTTCGCCGACGCCGCCCTCGACCACGTCGCCGGCAACGGGGGTGGCTACCACGTGCTGCACGGGAACTACTGGATCTCGGGTGCGGTCGGCCACCGCCTCAAGCACGAGCTCGACCTGCCGCTCGCAACCACCTTCCACACCCTCGACCGGGTGAAGGCGGAAGCGGGCGTCGGCGACGATCCGGCGGAGCGAGCGCGTGTCGAGGGCGAGGTCGTGCGGTGCGCCGACCTCATGGTGGCATCCACCGACGAGGAGCGCGAGCAGCTGGTGTCGCTCTACGACGCCGACCGCGACCGCATCGAGATCGTGCCCCCGGGTGTCGACCACCGCGTGTTCCGCCCCGGCGACGCGGCCGCGGCCCGCCACGCTCTCGGCCTCGACGCCGCCGCTCGCCTCTTGCTCTTCGTCGGTCGCATCCAGCCGCTCAAGGGCGCCGATCTCGCGGTGCGTGTGCTGGCGGAGCTCGGCGATCCCGACGCCGTGCTCCTCGTGGTCGGCGGACCGAGCGGCACCGACGGTGAGGCCGAGCTCGACCGGTTGCACGAGCTCGTCGGCGATCTCGGCGTCGCCGGGCAGGTGCGCTTCGTCCCGCCGCAGCCCCACGCCGCCCTGGCGACCTACTACCAGGCAGCCGACGTGTGTCTCGTCCCGTCGCGCACCGAGTCGTTCGGCCTGGTCGCCCTGGAGGCGGCCGCGTGCGGCACACCCGTGGTCGCCGCGGCCGTCGGCGGGCTGCCGTCGGTCGTCGCCGACGGCGAGACGGGGTTCCTCGTCGACGGCCGCGCCGCCGACGACTACGCCGCTCTCGTGGCGCTCGTCTTCGACGACGGTGAGCTCGCCACCGCCCTGAGCCGCAACGCCGTGGCCCGATCCGCCGGATACACGTGGAGCATCACCGCCGCCCGGCTCCGACGCCTCTATGGCGACCTCGTCGTCCGCGAACCCGTGCAGTGCAGCTGAGCGAGGCGCACGAGCTCGTCGCCCGGCACCTCGAAGGACCGGTGGCGCGCGCCGAATACATCCAGACGGTCGAGTACGACCCCGAGCTTCGGCGCTGGTACGTCCGCTTCGGCTGCGAAGGACGCGACGCCACCACGATCTACTTCGACCTCCGCGAGCGCACGCTCCGCTACGAGGTGTACTTCCTGCCGGACCCGCCGCGAAACCATCTCGAGCTGTACCGCTATCTGCTGCGTCGCAACCACACCATGTACGGCGCCCGGTTCTCGATCGGTCCCGACGACGACCTGTATCTCGTGGGCAGGGTGGCGCTCGAGCACCTGAGCGAGGACGAGCTCGACCGCATCATCGGGGTGCTCTACGAGATCGTCGAGACCTGGTTCCAGCCCGTCGTTGCCCTCGCCTACGGCCGCCGCGCTGGCTGAGGAACGTGAGGATGTCAAGCACAGTCTCCTCTTGCGAAGGATGGCGAATCAGGGTACGTTGCTCGCGCCGCCACCGACGGGTGCCGGCGGTCGGGCCCGAGGTGCAGGACGGCCCGCCTCGTTCGGGGAAGTGCGAGGTGGTCCCGATGGTTCCTCGGGCCTGACCCTTTCCTCGCTCCGCTCCCGGTACCCGCCGTACGCTGCGGTCGTGATTCCGGTGGCCCTGCTCGGCGGTGGGCGGATGGGAGAGGCGCTCCTCGCCGGGCTCGTCGACGCCGGCTGGGAGCCCGAGGGCATCTCGGTCGCCGAGGTCGACGCCGACCGCCGCCGGGTGCTCGAAGACCGATTCCCGGCCGTGCGGGTGGTGCCCAGCCCGGCCTGGGCCGTCGCCGACGCCGGGCTCGTCGTGGTCGCGGTCAAGCCGAGCGACGTCGTGGCCGCGCTCGAGCAGTGCACCACCACCCTTCCCGAGCGGGCGGTCGTCCTCTCGATCGCGGCCGGTGTCACCCTGGAGACGCTCGAGACCGCCGCCCCCGACCGCCCCGTCGTGCGGGCCATGCCCAATACCGCCGCTCTCGTCCGCCAGGGTGCGGCCGCCATCGCCGCCGGGAAGCACGCCACCGATGCCGACCTCGAGCTCGCCGAGCGGGTCCTCGGAGCGGTGGGCGTGGTCGTGCGCGTGCCCGAGCCGCTGCTCGACGCCGTCACCGGGCTCTCGGGGTCGGGCCCCGCGTACGTGTTCCTCGTGGCCGAAGCGATGGTCGAAGCCGGGGTTCTCGTGGGCCTGCCCCGCGAGACCTCGGCGACGCTCGTCCACCAGACACTGGTCGGCGCCGCCGCCCTCCTGGCCGACGGCACCGAGGGTCCCGAGGCGCTGCGGGCGGCCGTGACCTCGCCGGGAGGCACCACCGCCGCCGGGCTCAAGCGACTCGAGGCGCACGGCGTGCGGGCCGCGTTCCTCGAGGCGGTCGAGGCGGCGACGGAGCGCTCCCGGGAGCTCGGCCGCGGGCAGCCCTGACGCCCCACCGTTCACCTAGACACCACCCGCCACCCTGGTTACGCTCGCCCCCGCGGGCTGGAACAGAGGGGGGCCATACGGGCCTCCCGGTCCAGTGGGGTGAAGGAGTCCGGGTGGCGGAGTCGTCGTTCGCCAAGGCGCGCTTCCTGACGGTCCAGGAGGTCGCGGACCTCCTGCGGGTGTCGTCGATGACCGTCTACCGCCTCATCAAGGCGGGCGACATCCCCGCGGTGCGGGTGGGTCGCTCCTTCCGGGTCCGCGACGTCGACGTCGACACCTTCCTCGCCTCCCGGTACACCCAGGCCGGCTGACGCCGGGTACGGTCGCGCGGCCGTGCCCACGCGCTCGCCCTTCTGCTCGTTCCTCAGCGACTACGGCTCCGCCGACGAGTTCGTGGGCGTCTGCAAGTCGGTGATGCTGAGCCTGGCGCCCGAGCTCTCCGTCATCGATCTCACCCACGAGGTCCCGCCCCAGGACGTGAAGGCGGGCGCCCTCACGCTGGTGCGGGCGGTCCAGTACCTCCCGGAGGGCGGGATCGTGCTCGCGGTCGTCGATCCCGGCGTGGGCACCGACCGCCGCCTGGTCGCCGTCGAGGTGCCCCATGGTGTGCTCCTCGGGCCCGACAACGGCCTCCTCGCGCCGGCCGTGGCGATCCTCGGCGGGGCCACCACCGCCGTGTCGCTCACCAACGTCGAGTACCAGCTGCCCGCGCCCGGCGCGACCTTCGCCGGGCGCGACGTGCTCGCACCCGCCGTCGGCCATCTCGCCGCCGGCGTCGCCCTCACCGACCTCGGCGACGAGGTCGACCCCGCCGGGCTCGTGCCCGGGCTCGTCTCGCTGCCCCAACACGAGGAGGGTGGCGCCATCGCGGGCGAGGTCTGGTGGGTCGACCGCTTCGGCAACTGCCAGCTCAACATCGACCCCGAGGAGCTCTCGGCGCACGGAGGGGCACCGGGCGCACCCGTCGAGGTGCGCTTCCGGGACGAGGTGAGGTCGGCGCGCTGGGTCGAGACCTACGCCGACGCCAAGCCATCCGAGCTCGTCCTGGTCGTCGACTCCTACGGGCTGACCTCGCTCGCCCTCGACCGGAAGTCGGCGGCCGCCGCCTGCGGACTGCGGGCGGGCTCGGCGGTCACGCTCGTGCCTCCCGGGGCGAGCGCCGGGGGCGGCGACCACTGATGCGGCCCGGGACCACGATCGTGCTCGCCCTCCTGCTCCTGGCGATCTTCGGGGCCGCTATCGCCCAGTTCGTCCTCCGCTTGGGGCCCTAGGGTGCCTGGGGCCCTAGGGCCTCGCCCTCGGGGCCGGATCATTGCCACGTGGCGTGGCAGAAAGTCACTCAAGGCGCGAGGACCCCCGGCCGATGCCACAATGGGAAGGGCCCCGGTGTGCGAGTGCGGGCGTCGTGAACATCGACGAGGCCTCGGTCTCGAAGGTGTTCAGTAGCCTCCCAGCCCGCCCCAAGCACGTCCGTGCTCGTCACCGGGGCCTGTCCTTCTAGCATCCGGGCCGTGGCGGTCGGAGGCCGGGGGTCGTGAATCTCGTCGAGACGCTGCTCGCGCCCGCCGCCGCTTCGCCGGACGCGACTGCCCTGCGCAACGCGTCCGAGTCGACCACGTACGCCGAGCTCGCCGACGGCGCCGCTCGGTTCGCCGGCTGGCTCCGGGCCGAAGGGGTCTCGCCCGGTGATCGCGTCGCGCTGGCGGCGCTCAACGATCCCGCGTTCGTCGTCGCCTACCTCGGCGCGCTCCGCGCTGGGGCCGTGGCCGTGCCCCTGAACCCGCAGGCGCCCACGCCCGAGCTCGACCGCGAGCTCGGTGCGGTCGACGCCGCGCTCGTGCTCCGCGAAGACGAGCTCCGGGCCGCGCCTCGCGACGCACCCGCCGCCGACGTCGTGCCGCGCGCCGACGACGACCTCGCCGTGCTCTTGTTCACCGCGGGGACGGCGGGCCATCCCAAGGCGCCGATGCTCTCCCACGGCAACCTCGCCGCCAACCTCCGCCAGGTGCTCGACCACCCCGGCCTCCGGCTCGAGGCCGGCGACGTCACCCTCGGCGCGTTGCCGATGTTCCACGTCTTCGGCCTCAACGTTGCTCTCGGGGTCGCGCTCGCCGCCGGCGCCACGGTCGTGCTCGTCGAGGAGTTCCACGCCGCACCGACGCTGCAGGTGGTGCGAGGCGAGCAGGTGACCGTTGTCGCCGGAGTCCCCGGGATGTACGCGGCGTGGCTCGCCCTCCCCGAGCCGGAGGCGCCGCCCGACGCGTTCGCCTCGGTGCGGCTGGCGGTCTCGGGCGCGGCGGCGCTCCATCCCCGCACGGCGGCCGACTTCCGTGAGCGCTTCGGCGTCGTGATCCACGAGGGCTACGGCCTCACGGAGGCGTCACCGATCGTCACTACGTCCGCCCTCGCCGGCGGCACGCCGCGGGAAGGCTCGATCGGGCCGCCCCTCCCCGGGGTGGAGGTGCGTCTGGTCGACGTCGACGGCACCGACGTGCTCGTGGGTGACCCGGGCGAGATCTGGGTGCGCGGCCCCAACGTGTTCCAGGGCTACTGGTGCGACGAGGAGGCCACCGCCAAGGCGCTCACCGACGACGGTTGGCTCCGCACCGGCGACATCGCGGTGGTCGACGAGCGGGGGGAGCTCCGGCTCGTCGACCGATCGAAGGACCTCATCATCGTCTCCGGGTTCAACGTGTACCCCGCGGAGGTGGAGGACGTCCTCCGCGAGCGCCCCGACGTCGCCGACGCCGCCGTGGTCGGCGAGGACGACGACCGCACGGGCGAGGCGGTCGTCGCCTTCGTCGTGCCCGTCGCCGGCCAGCGGCCGACGCCCGCCGACCTCGCCGAGCACTGCGGGCGGTCGCTGGCCCGTTACAAGTGTCCCGCCCGGGTCGAGATCGTCGACTCGCTGCCCCGCTCGTTCGCCGGCAAGGTGCTCCGGCGCGAACTGCGGCCCTGAGGGCGGGGGCGAGGCCGGGTTCGGCTCCTCGCCCGCCCACTTTGAGAAATCGTGCACAAGCGCGGGCTACCCTGGATCACCCCGAGGCCCGGTCGGCCCGGGCCCGTGAGCGGGGCGCCGGCTGTCGAGGCGCCAGGAGTCGAAGAGGAAGGATTTCGGTGGCCGAGGTCCGGCGGATTCCGGAAGCAACCGTCGCCCGGCTCCCCCTCTACTACCGGGCGCTGCTCGAGACCTCCGACCAGCAGGTGGGGACGGTCTCCTCGGAACGCCTGGCCGAGCTCGCCGGCGTCAACGCCGCCAAGGTCCGCAAGGACCTCTCCTACCTCGGCTCCTACGGCACGCGCGGCGTCGGCTACGACGTCGACTTCCTGCTCCACCAGATCTCACGGGAGCTGGGCCTGACCCACGACTGGCCCGTCGTGATCGTCGGCGTCGGCAACCTCGGCCACGCCCTGGCCAACTACCGGGGATTCGGCGCGCGCGGCTTTCGCATCGTGGCGCTCGTCGACGCCGATCCGGGCAAGATCGGTCAACGGGTCGGGGAGCTCGAGGTGGAAGCGCTCGACGACCTCCCGAGGATCGTCGGCGACCGCGAGATCGCGATCGGCATCGTGGCCACGCCGGCAGCGGCGGCGCAGGAGGTCGCCGACCGGCTCGTCGACGCCGGCATCACCTCGATCCTCAACTTCGCCCCCACGGTGGTGGCGGTGCCGCCCGGGGTGTCGCTGCGCAAGGTGGATCTCGCGACCGAGCTCCAGATCCTGTCCTTCTACCAGCAGCGCAAGGTCCCGGCCGCCGACGGCAACGGGCGCGCCGCGGCCGCGAGCCCACGCGCGCGGGTGCGATGACCGCCCCGCCGCTCCAACGGCACGCGCTGGCGGGCTATCCGGTGAACCTGCTCGTCCGCGGTCGTCGCTGCGTGGTCGTCGGCGCGGGGCGGATCGCGGCGCGCAAGATCGAGGTGTTGCTCGCGGCCGGTGCCGAGGTCACCGTCGTCGCGCCGCGGCTCGGTGAGCAGGTGCGGGCCTGGCGGGACGAGGGTCGGGTGGCGGTCGTCGAGCGCGGGTTCGAGCCGCCCGATCTCGACGACGCCTGGCTGGCGACGACCGCGACCGATGATCCCGCCGTGAACCGGGCGGTGTTCGAGGCCGGCGAAGCCCGGCGGGTGTGGGTGAACTCGGCCGACGACCCGCACAACTGCTCGTTCACCCTGATGTCGGTCGTGCGGCGCGGCGACGTCGTGCTCACGGTGGGCACGGGCGGCCGCAGCCCCGCGCTGGCGGCGTGGCTGCGGGCACGCCTCGACGCCGAGATCGGCCCCGAGTACGAGACGCTCCTCGAGATCCTGGCCGAGGCCCGGGACGAGATGCGGGCCGGGGGCCGCTCGAGCGAGGACGCCGATTGGAACCGGGCCCTCGATTCCGGCATGCTCGACCTCATCCGCGCCGGCCGGCTCGGTGACGCCAAGGAGCTCCTGCGCTCATGTCTCTAGTCGTCGTGGGGGTCAACCACCGCACGGTGCCGGTGGAGCTGCTCGAGCGGATGGCCATCGCCCCGTCCGTACTCGCCAAGGCGCTGCACGCGCTGTCGGAGCGCGAGCACCTCGCCGAGGCGGTGCTGCTCTCCACCTGCAATCGCACCGAGGTGTACGCCCGCTACACCACCTTCCACCCCGCGGTGCAGGACGCGCTCGAGTTCCTCACCCAGCAGTCGGCCGTCCATCTCGACGACCTGTCCGACCACTTGTACACGTACCACGACGACGCCGCGGTCGCGCACCTGTTCGGGGTCGCCGCCGGCGTCGACTCGATGATCGTGGGCGAGGCCGAGATCCTCGGCCAGGTGCGCGAGGCATGGCTCGCCGCCGAGCGCGAGGGCACCACCGGTGCCCTGCTCTCACGGGTGTTCCGCCAGGCGATCGAGGTGGGGAAGCGGTCCCGGACCGAGACCGCCATCGGCCGGAACCCGGCGTCGGTCTCCTCGGCGGCGGTGGCGGTGGCGGCCGAGCAGCTCGGCTCCCTCGAAGGCCGGCGCGTGCTCGTGCTCGGTGCCGGCGAGGTCGGCGAGGGCCTGGCGGTCGCGCTGGCGGGGGCGGGCGTGGGCGAGATCGTGGTCGCGAACCGCACGCCCCACCACGCCGATGCGCTCGCGGCCCGCGTGTCGGGCCGAGCCGTCCCGCTCGACGACGTTCCCGGCGAGCTCGACCGCGCCGACGTTCTGCTGGCGTCGACCGCCGCCGACACGCTGCTCCTCGAGCGCGCCGAGGTCGAGGCGGTGATGGAGCGCCGCGGCGGGCGGGCCCTGCTCGTGGTCGACGTGGCGGTGCCCCGTGACGTCGACCCGGGTGTGAGCCAGATCTTCGGTGTGACGCTGCTCGACATCGACGATTTGAAGGCGTACGCCGCGCAGTCGCTCGAGCAGCGCCGCCAGGAGGTCGGCAAGGTCCGCGAGATCATCAGCGCCGAGCTCGACCGCTTTCGCCTCGAGCACTCGGCGCGCGAGGTGGCGCCGCTCGTCGCGGCGTTGCACGCCCATGGCGAGGGCATTCGTGCCACTGAGCTCGAGCGCTTCCGCAGCCGTCTCGAGGGTCTCGATCCGTCGGCGCGCGCTGCCGTCGAGGCCCTGACGCGCGGCATCGTGAACAAGCTGCTGCACGAACCCACCGTGCGCGTCAAGGGGGCCGCAGGCTCCGCGCGGGGCGAGCTCTACGCCGACGCGCTCGCCGACCTCTTCGACCTCACGGGCACCCCCGCGCCGGCCGACGACCGGTAATGGCTCCTGCGCTGCGGGTCGCCACCCGTGGCAGCGCACTTGCCCGCTGGCAGGCCGAGCGCGTCGTCGAGCTGCTCGGGGTCGACGCCGAGATCGTGGCGGTGTCGACCCGGGGTGACGAGCGCGCCGACACGCCGATCCACGCCATGGGCGGCACGGGCGTCTTCGTCGCCGAGGTGAGCCGGTACGTCCTCGACGGGCACGCCGACATCGCCGTGCACTCGGCCAAGGATCTCCCGTCGGCAACCGAGCCGGGCCTCGTGCTCGCGGCCGTCCCCGAGCGTGGCGATCCGCGCGACGCGCTCGTGGGCGCGTCCCTGGCCGGCGTGCCCACCGGTGGTCGGGTCGGCACCGGTTCGGTCCGGAGGCGGGCCCAGCTCGCCAACCTGCGTGACGACCTCACGTTCGGCGAGCTGCGGGGCAACATCCCCACCCGGCTCGCGAGGGCCGATGCTTTCGACGCGGTGGTGGTGGCCGCCGCCGCCCTCGACCGCCTCGGGCTCGCCGGCCGCATCGCCGAACGCCTGGAGCCGGCGGTGATGCTCCCCCAGGTCGCGCAGGGCGCCCTGGCAGTCGAGTGCCGGGCCGACGACGCCGCCACACGCCAACGGCTGGCGGCGATCGACGATCCCCGGGCACGCAGCGCGGTGACGGCCGAGCGGGCCTACCTCGAGCGCCTCGGTGGCGGCTGCAGCCTGCCCGTCGGCGCGCTCGCCCGCGTGGGCGACGACGGGACCGTCGAGCTCGAAGCGCTGCTCGCATCGCTCGACGGGCGCATCGCGCTGCGCGCCCGCAGCGCGGGCCGCGATCCCGAAGCGCTCGGCGTCGCCGTCGCCGACCAGATCCTCGATGCCCAAGGGGGGCGTCTCCTCCTCACTGACCTGGGGCTCGCCAACGAGGCGCCGGGGGCGGCGGCCTCGTGACCGTCTATCTCGTCGGCGCCGGCCCGGGCGATCCCGGGCTGATCACCGTGCGCGGCGCGGACGCGTTGGCCCGGGCGGACGTGGTCGTCTATGACCGCCTCGTCGCGCGCTCGCTGCTCGACCTGGCACCCCCGGGCGCCGAGCGCATCTCGGTCGGGAAGGCGCCGGGGCGGGTGGAGATGTCCCAGCCCGACATCAACGCGCTCCTCGTCGAACGGGGGAGCCGCGAGGGCACGGTCGTGCGACTCAAGGGCGGCGACCCGTTCGTGTTCGGCCGGGGCGGCGAGGAAGCCGACGCGCTCGCGGCGGCGGGCGTTGCCTTCGAGGTGATTCCCGGCATCACCAGCGCGATCGCGGCGCCCGCGTACGCCGGCATCCCGGTCACCCATCGCGGCGCCTCGACCCACGTGACGATCGTGACCGGTCACGAGGACCCGGCCAAGGCAACGAGCGCCGTCGACTGGGAGGCCCTCGCCCGAGCCGGAGGCACGCTGGTGATCCTCATGGGCGCGGGCCGCATCGGCGACATCGCGTCGCGTCTCGTGGCCGGCGGGCTCGATCCCGAGACGCCGGTGGCGGCGGTACGGAACGGCACGCGCGCCGACCAGCACACGGTGCGTGCCACCCTGGCCACGATCGCCGGCGCCGGAGTCGAGGCGCCCTCGGCCGTCGTCGTCGGGGCGGTGGCGGCGCTCGACCTGTCGTGGTTCGAGGCCCGGCCGCTCTTCGGCCGGCGGGTGGTGGTCACGCGTGCCCGGGAGCAGGCGAGCGGCCTGCGCGCCCGTCTCGAGGATCTGGGCGCCGAGGTGGTCGAGCTGCCCGCCATCGAGATCGAGCCCGTCGAGCTCTCGCTCCCCGAGCTGTCACGTTACGCCTGGCTGGTGCTCACCTCGGCGAACGGCGTGACCGCGCTGTTCCAGCGCGGTCTCGGGCCGGCCGGCCGCGACGCGCGCGCTCTCGCCGGGGTGCGCGTCGCCGCCATCGGGCCGGGGACCGCCGCGGCGCTCGCTCGGTACGGGATTCGGCCCGACCTCGTCCCCGAGCGGTTCGTGGCCGAGGCGCTGCTCGACGCCTTCCCCGCACCGCCGGCGGGCGGGGCACGGGTGCTGCTCGCCCGGGCCGAGCAGGCCCGCGACGTCTTGCCGGAGGGCCTCGAGGCGAAGGGCTACGACGTCGACGTGCTCGCCGTGTACCGCACGGTCACCGCCACCCCCGATCCCGACGCCGTGGCTCGCGTCCGCAGCGGAGCGGTCGACGCGATCACGTTCACGTCGTCGTCGACCGTCACCAACCTGTGCGACCTCCTCGGCGCTGTACCCGACCCTCAGCCGCTCGTGGCGTCGATCGGGCCGGTCACCTCGCGGACCGCGCTCGAGCGCGGGTTCCGCGTCGACGTGGAGGCCGACGAGCACACGATCGACGGCCTGGTCGATGCGCTGGTCGGTGCTCTCAGCCGCTGACCGGCCGGTACCATCGGTGCCCGTGCGGACGAGCGACCCCGAAGGGGCGGCGCCGGGTGTCCCGGCGCCGAGCGAGCGAGCCATGTGATGCCCTTCCCCGAGCACCGCCCCCGCCGGCTCCGCCGGACCCCGGCGCTGCGGCGCCTCACCGCCGAGGCGAGTCTGAGCGTCGACGACCTCGTCGCGCCCCTGTTCGTGAAGGAGGGTCTCGACGCCCCCGAGCCGGTCGCCTCGATGCCGGGGGTGGTCCAGCACACCCAGGAGAGCCTCCGCAAGGAGGTGCGTGCGCTCGCCGACCTCGGGATCCCGGCCGTCATCCTCTTCGGCGTCCCGGCGAACAAGGACGCCACCGGCTCCGGCGCCGACGCCCCCGACGGGGTGGTGCAGGTGGCGCTCCGGAGCCTGCGCGACGA
>DASUUL010000032.1:0-2893 GCA_036374115.1 Acidimicrobiia bacterium
CTCGCGACACGTCGTCGAGACGGTCGACGAACGCGCCCACCTGCTCCACCAGCTCCTGGGCGCACGCGGTGGGCGTCTTGCACGCGGTGTGGGCGACCTCGTCGGCGACGCTGCGGTCGACCTCGTGGCCGATACCGGTGAGCACGGGCACGGGCATCTCGGCGATGGTACGGGCGACGGCCTCGGCGTCGAACGGTGCGAGGTCGCTGCGCGAGCCGCCGCCGCGCACGATCACGACCACGTCGACGCGCTGGCGCGCCAGCGCCCGCAGCGCCCACACCAGCCGCTTCGGCGCGCCCGACCCCTGCACCCGCACGTCGGCGAGGCACACCTGCCAGGCGTAGCGGCTGACCTCGAGCTCGTGCACGAAGTCGTGGTAGGCGGCACTGTCGTGGCTGGTGACGAGGCCGACGCGCAGCGGCACCGCCGGCATCGGGAGCGCGGCGTTGGCGCGCAGCAGCCCCTCGGCGGCGAGCGCCTTCAGCAGCCGCTCCCGGTTGGCGGCCATGCCGCCCACGGTGAAGACGGGGTCGATCCCGGTCATCACCAGCTGGAGGCGCCCGTTGGGCGGGTAGAAGTCGACCCGGCCCCGGATGCGCACGCCGATGTCGTCGGCGAGCTTCAAGCCGGCGTCCCGCAGCGCGGCGTTCACGGCCGGGCGCTCGCCGCGAAAGAGCGCCACGTCGAGGCGCGACAGCACGCGCTCGCCCCGGCCCACCTTCTCGACGAGCTGGAAGTAGCTGTGGCCGAGCCCCGACGTCTTGAGCCCCTGCACCTCCCCCTGCACCCACACCTCGCGCGGGATCGCGGCGCGCAGGGCGTCACGGATGACGGTGTTGATCTCGGTGACGGTGAAGGTGGGTTGCTCGTCCACGGGCCGCCTCGGTCGCCGATGCTCGTGGCACTGATGATGGCACTCGCGGCCACCACGAGGATCGGGTCTCACCGCGCTGCGGCCGCCCCTTGCACGGCCCCGCCCCTTGCAGGTGCGGCGCGAAGCCCGCAGACTCGCGCCGGCCGGCGGAGGGCGTGTCGCCGGGTGCGCCGCGGCCTGCTCCCCCGGCACCGTGCCGCCCGGCCATCGGAGGCTTCGAGCTCGCAGGAAAGCTCGCAGGAAGGAGCGGCGATGAGTCGGCTCGCGCGGGAGAACGGTCTTGCGGCATTCGCCCTCCGTCGCCGGGCCCGCTCACGCGTCCTGTCGGCTCCCCCTCCCCTGTCGCCTCCGGCGCTGCTCAAAGGGCCCGGTTACGGCGTAGGTCACACCGGCGCCGATGCCGCCGTCACCACCGCCTCGTTGCGAGCTGAAGTACAGGTGGCGGCCGTCGGGTGAGAACGCGGGCCCGCACAGCTCCGAGCCGGAGTGGCGGGCGTCCATGCGCAGCAACGCCGTGGCGGCGCCGTCGGGCGAGATGAGCACGAGCTCCTGGTCGTCGGTCTGGTCCTCGGCGACGAGCAGGTCGCCCGTCGGCGTCATCGTGATGTTGTCGACCGACGACACCGGCGAAGCGGCGTCCTCGGCCGGGTCGTGAACGACCGCGAGCGTCTCGCGCTTGGCGTCGTAGGCCCACACCTTCGTGTCGCCCTTGGTGGTGAAGTACACGGTGCCGCGGTGGTACCAGATCCCCTCGCCGCCGTCGAAGGCCGAGCTCTCGGCGACCTGCTCGCGCGTCGGCGTACCGGTCGCCGACGGGTCGGGTACCTCGAGCCAGCGCACGCGCCCGCGGTCGCTCGCGGCCGCGACCTCGAGCACCCCGTCGTCGAGATCCGGGAACCGCGCGGGCGTGAACCGGTAGAAGCGGCCGTCCTCGGCGTCCTCGGTGAGGTAGAGCTGCTCGCGTTTGGGGTCGACGGCGACGGCCTCGTGGATGAACACGCCGAGCGCCGGCCGCACGACGGCCTCGTCGCGACCCGTGGGATCGCACTCCCACACCTGCCCGCCGTCGTGCTCCTCGCAAGACAGCCACGTGCCCCAGGGCGTGTGACCGCCGGCGCAGTTGGTCTGGGTGCCGGTGAGGATGGGATAGGCGTCGACGACCTCACCGCCCTCGTCGAAGCGCAGCGCGCCCACACCGCCCTCGCCGACGCTCGGGTGCTCGCTGTTGGAGGTGTAGATCCAGCCGCCGCCGTCGGCTTCGAACACGGCGCCGCCGTCGGGGAACTCGTGCCACTCGTAGCCGCTCGCGCCGACCGGCTGGCCCGCCCGGCCGATCTCCACCGAGGTGAACCCCTCGGGGAGCAGGATCCCGTTGGCGTCGGCCTCGAGGAGGGGCCCGTACGGCGAAGGCCCGCCGGCCGCCCGCGCCGGCGCCGCGAGCGTCCCCAGCCCCGGCATCCGGCCGGCGAGCACCGCTCCCCCCGCCACCATCCCGGTCAGCTGCAAGAACCGGCGTCGCTCCATGACCCCTCCCCTCGGGAGACGACGGTAGCCATCGTGAGCGAACTCTCACGAAGGTTCCGGTTACAACCGGGCAGAAATGGGGCAGAAGAGCGCCTTGTCGCCGAGCGGCGGCGTGACCCCCCGCACCCGCATCCGCCCGACAGCCCCGAGGAGCCCGTGCCCGCAGCCTCGCGCCACCGCACGCGCCCCCACCGTCTGGTCACCGTGTTCGCCGGCACCGCCGCCGCCGCCGGCGTGGTGGTGGGCCTGGTCGCCTTCACCGGCGGCGACGCCGCCGTCACCGCACCCCCCGAGGTGACGCTGGGGCCCGAAGGCCCCACCGCCTCCGTCGCCGGCACCACGGCCTCGCAGCCGCCGGCCACGACCACCGCCGCGCCCACGACGGCGGCCCCCGCTCCGAGCACCACCGCGACACCCACCAGCGCGCCGACCACCACCGACACCACCCCGGCCACCGCCGCGGGCGCGCCGCCACCGCCGACCGACCCGATCGTG
>DASUUL010000033.1:0-13876 GCA_036374115.1 Acidimicrobiia bacterium
CAGCCCGATCTCGACGAGGTCGCACAACGGCTCGGTACGACGCCGACCAAGCGCGAGCTGTACCGCGAGGCGAGCCGCCGGCGCATCCGCGGCCGCTCGCGCATGTCGAAGGCGGAGCTGCTCCGCGCCGTGCAGCGCGACTCGGCCTGAGCACGTTTGTGGTGCCGCCGCCCGGGTACGCGCGCGGTGATGGCTACGGAAGAAGAGCCGGGATCGTCCGGCGACCGCCGCGTGACACCGATCGAGGAGCAGCGCAGCGAGACGGTCGGTGAGCGCGAGACGCGCGAGCAACCCGACGTGGACGTGTTCGGGGACGCAGCCCCGGCTGTCGGTCGCCCCGATCCCGAAGAGGACGCGATGCGACGAGTGGAGAACGACGACGAGTACGAGGAGGAACGATGACTGCGACTGCAGGCACGCAACGAGTGAAGGACGTGATGACGTCGACACCGATCACGGTGCCCCCCACCGCGTTCGCGTGGGACGCCGCCCGGCTCATGAAGGAGCAGGACATTGGTGACGTGATCGTGGTGGACGGCGACGAGGTGCAGGGGATCGTCACCGACCGCGATCTCGTGGTCAGGGTCATGGGCGAAGGGCGCGACCCGAGCCGCACCGCGATCGGCGAGATCTGCAGCGGCGACCTCCACACCGTGAGTCCCTCCGACCCGGCCGACGAGGCGATCCGCGTCATGCGCGAGCACGCGCTGCGGCGGCTGCCGGTGATCGACGACGGGCGGCCGGTCGGTGTGGTGTCGATCGGCGATCTCGCGGTGGAACGCGACCCGGACTCGGCACTGGCCGACATCAGCGCGGCCGCACCCAACCAGTGAGCCTTCCCGGCCCGTGACTCCCCGCCCGTGGCCGGCGCCGCTCGTCGGGACGCAGGCCCACCCCGACGACGTGGCGCCGCCATGGGCGGCACACGTCCAGGGCATCTCGCACGGCTCCGAGCACTGGTTCATCACCCAGGAGGACCGCCTCTGGCGCGTCCCGATGGCGCTCGAGCTCGGGAACACCCGGGAGGACCATCCCGAGGTGCTCGTGACCGGCATCCCCGAGCGTGAAGTCGACCACCTCGGTGACTGCGGCGTCGCCGGCGAGCGCCTGTACGTGGCGATGGAGGGCACCGACCCGGCGTCCGTCGGCATCTTCGATCTCGACCTCCGCTACCACGGCGCGGCCGCGGTCGCGCCGCAGGGGGCGGAGTGCCCCTGGTGCGCCATCGACCCGCGCGACAGCGTCCTGTACTCGTCGAGGTTCCATGCCGATCGGCTGTACGCCTACCGGCCGGAGGAGCGCAGCGGCGGGCTCG
This sequence comes from Acidimicrobiia bacterium, assembly GCA_036374115.1. Taxonomy (GTDB): domain Bacteria; phylum Actinomycetota; class Acidimicrobiia; order IMCC26256; family JACDBD01; genus JACDBD01. The sequence goes on from DASUUL010000033.1 coordinate 1,316, forward strand.
AGCTCGCGGTTGCCGGCGAGGTGGCCCTCCGCTCCGTGGACGGCGTCCCGCTCTACCTGCCGCGGGTGCAGGGCGGGGCGTTCTCCGCCGACGGCCACCTCTTCGTCACGTCGGACGTTCGCGGTGGCGGCCTGCTCGGCGTCGACGTGACGACCGGCGAGTGCCGGGTGCAGGCGCCGATCCCCTACGAGCCCGATTGGCCCGCGGAGAACGTGATCGAGGGTCTCGACGTGGTCGATCTCACCGACGGTGCCGCGCCCAACATGTCCGGGGTGGTGCACGTCCTCGTCTTCGACGCCCACGGTCCCCGGCCCGACTACGTCTGGCTCCGCCATTTCGACGTCGCCGACGAGGCCGACCGGGTGTATTTCCAGGCGGATCCGAGCGGCCGGTCCTCAGCCGGACCGGCCGTCCGCACGCCGTGACTCGCCGATCCGGCGGCTGAGCGGAAGGAGGTACCACGCCCCCGCCAGCGCGGCTGCGAGCGCCGCGGCCGTGATCGCCGCCGCCGTGACCTCGTAGAGCAGGTCGGTCACGAGGAGGACGGCCGCCGCCATCGCGACGGCCAGGATCGCGAGACCCGCGATCGTCATGACGTTCGCCCGCCGTAGGAGCTTCTCCTTGTCGCGCTCGCGCCACCGGAGGCGGTGGTTGGCGGTCGGGGCGATGAGCAACACGGTGGCGGCGGCCGCCGCCAGGAACGCCACGAAGTACACGGTGCGCTGGAAGTCGGTGAGATCCGAGAACCGGGTCGTGAAGGGCACGGTGAACAGGAAGGCGAAGAGCACCTGGACACCGGGCAACGCCACCCGGATCTCGTTGAGGAGCTCCATGAGCTCCCGGTCGAGCCGGGATCGCTCGTCGTCGGCCATCGACCTACCGTTCGCCGAGCGCGCGTGCCAGCTCGTCGCGCCCCATCTTCGAGCGTCCGGGAAGATCACGCTGCTGCGCCTTCTCGTAGAGCTCCCGGCGCGTCTTGGGCGCCGACGCGCCGGTGCGCTTGCGCTGGCGCACCGCCGCGCCCTGCTTCCCGAGCGCGGTACGGGTCCGCTTGGGCATCTTCGCGATCGTCTTCTTGCGCTTCGATGCCGCGATCGCCTTCTTCACGTTGCGCCTGGCGGTCTTGCGTTGCTTGGCCGTCGCCATGGTTCGCACCTCCTGAGGGTCCGATTCGCTGTTCCCTGTACCCACCCCCGGCCTCCGACCCACCGGCCGGGGGAGACGTTTTCCCGACGCCGCTCCTGGCTATGCACCAGACATGACGCCCTCGGGGCTCCGGCCCGGGCGGGGATGACGGGCGCGTTCGCAGAGAGGAGACGACCGTGGTCGAGATCGGGTACGCATTGTCGAGCGAAGAGCACGCCGCGCCCGACCTCGTTCGTTACGCCCGCCGTGCCGAAGACGCCGGGTTCACGTTCGCCCTCGTGTCCGATCACTACCACCCGTGGACGGAGCGCCAGGGCCACAGCCCGTTCGCCTGGTCGGTGCTCGGCGGCGTCGCCACCGCGACCGAGCGTCTTCGGGTGGGCACGGGCGTGACCTGCCCGCTCGTCCGGACGCCTCCGGCCCTGGTCGCCCAGGCGGCCGCGACCGTCGCGGAGATGATGCCGGGCCGGTTCTTCCTCGGAATCGGAACCGGCGAGAACCTCAACGAGCACATCACCGGCGACCCGTGGCCACCGGTGTCGGTCCGCATGGAGATGCTGGAAGAGGCGATCGAGGTCATGCGGCCACTGCTGCGCGGGGAGCTCGTCACCCACCGCGGGCGTCACTTCACCGTCGACAACGCCAAGGTGTACTGCGACATCGAGCAGCCGCCGCCGATCTACGTCGCCGCCGCCGGCGAGCAGGCCGCCGAGCTCGCCGGGCGCGCCGGCGACGGGCTCGTCTCCACGGCCCCCGACGAACGAGCGGTCAAGGTGTTCGACCAGAGCGGTGGGCAGGGCCGGCCTCACGTCGGCCAGGTCATGGTGTGCTGGGCCGGCACCGAGGAGGAAGGCCGGCGGATCGCGCACGGCTGGTGGCCGAACGCCGCGCTCCCCGGGCAACTCGGCCAGGAGCTCCCTCTGCCCGCTCACTTCGAGCAGGCGACCAGTGTGCTCGATCCCGAAGACGTCGCCGAGCGCGTGATCTGCGGCCCCGATGCCGACCGCCATGCCGCCGCCATCGACGAGTACGTGGAGGCGGGGTACGAGCACGTGTACGTGCACCAGATCGGCCCCGACCAGGACGGGTTCTTCGACTTCTACGAGCGCGCCGTCCTCCCGCGATTCGCCGCCTGACGCCGATCGGCACCCCGGGTTGTCGGAACCCCCACGGGGTACGCGCGCGTTGATGGTGCGATGGATCGTCAGCTTCGGGGTGGCACTCCTGGTGTTCTGCGTCCTCTTCTACCTCGTGCGGCTGCGCGCCATCCCCGAGGACGACATCAAGGAGAGCCGGCACCGGCCGCCGTCGCCCGGCAAGCCCCCGCCGTGAGGGAGGCGGCGACGGAGCGCACGGCACCCATCGGTTCGCGGTAGCGGCGTGACCCCTCTATCGTGGCGTCGTCATGCCTCGCCGCGCGCCCAGGGACGACCCGCCCGAGGAGGTCGAGGTCCGGGCACCGAAACGCTCCGCCGCCGGCCTCCCCGCGGTGCTGGCGACGTCGAAGCGCGCCTACGAGCAGATGGGCATCGGCCGCAGCGTTCGCGCGTTGCTGCGGGTGAACCAACCCGGCGGGTTCGATTGTCCCGGATGCGCCTGGCCCGAGCCCGACGACCGTTCGCACGCCGAGTTCTGCGAGAACGGCGCCAAGGCGGTCGCCGAGGAGGCGACCCGCCGACGGGTCACTCCCGAGTTCTTCGCGGCACATCCCGTCGACGAGCTCGCACGCCGGAGTGACTACTGGCTCGGGCAGCAGGGCCGCCTCACTCATCCCCTGGTGAAGCGGGCAGGGGGCCGTTACTACGAGGCGTTGTCGTGGGACGACGCGTTGGGCCTGGTCGCGAGCGAGCTGCGCTCGCTGTCCTCGCCCGACGAGGCGGTGTTCTACACGTCCGGTCGAACGAGCAACGAGGCCGCGTTCCTGTACCAGCTGTTCGTGCGCCGGCTCGGCACCAACAACCTGCCCGACTGCTCGAACATGTGCCACGAGTCGAGCGGCGCCGCCCTCACCCAGACGATCGGCGTCGCCAAGGGCACCGTCACGCTCGACGACGTCGAGAACACCGATCTCGTCCTCGTCGTGGGCCAGAACCCCGGCACGAACCACCCCCGCATGCTCACCTCCCTCGAGACGGCGAAGCGGCGCGGTGCCCGGATCATCGCGGTGAATCCGCTGCCGGAGGCGGGCCTGCTCGCGTTCCGGAACCCGCAGCGGGTTCGCGGCCTCCTCGGGAGGTCCACGGCGCTGGCCGACCTCTTCCTCCAGCTGCGAGTGAACGGCGACCTCGCCCTCTTCCAGGCTCTCAACCGGCGCCTGCTCGAGGAAGAGGACCGGCGGCCGGGCGAGGTGCTCGACCGCGACTTCATCGAGCAATCGTGCGCGGGCTTCGAAGAGTTCCGCGCCCACGTGCTCGACTCGTCGGAGGACGACCTCCTCCGAGCCTCGGGCCTGGCACGCGAGGCCGTGGACGACGCGCTGGCGATGGTGCTCGATTCGCCGCGCATCGTCGTGTGCTGGGCGATGGGCCTGACCCAGCACCGCAACGCCGTCGCCACGATCCGCGAGATCGTGAACTTCCTGCTTCTCCGGGGCAACATCGGGCGCCGGGGCGCCGGCGCCTGCCCCGTGCGGGGGCACAGCAACGTCCAGGGCGATCGCACGATGGGCATCTGCGAGACGCCGACCGAGGCGTTCCTTGACGCCCTCGCGACGGAGTTCGGGTTCGAGCCACCTCGCCATCGCGGCTACGACACCGTCGAGTCCATCCGCGCGATGCGAGACGGTGGGGTCGGCGTGTTCTTCGCCCTGGGGGGCAATTTCGTCGCGGCCGCGCCCGACACCGACGCCACCGCGGCCGCGATGCGGCGCTGCCGGCTCACCGTGCAGGTGTCGACGAAGCTGAACCGCTCGCACACCGTGTGCGGCGAGACCGCGCTGATCCTCCCGTGCCTCGGTCGCAGCGAAGCGGACGAGCAGGCGACGGGACCGCAGGCCGTCACCGTCGAGGACTCGATGGGCGTCGTCCACGCGTCCGAGGGCCGGCTCTCGCCCGCGTCGCCCGAGTTGTTGAGCGAGGTCGCGATCGTGTGCCGCCTCGCACGCCGCGCCCTGGACCCGGCTCCGGGAATCGACTGGGACGGCTTCGAACGCGACTACGGCCGCATCCGGGGCCGGATCGAACGGGTCGTGCCCGGCTTCGAGGGCTACAACGAGCGGATCGAGGCGCCCGGAGGCTTCGCGCTCCCGAACCCGGCCCGCGACGAACGACACTTCGCGACACCGACCGGGCGGGCCCTGTTCACGTGCAACCCGCTCGAGGTCGTCGACGTCCCGCCGGGCCGGCTCCTGCTCCAGACGGTCCGGTCGCACGACCAGTACAACACGACGATCTACGGGCTCGACGACCGCTATCGAGGCATTCGCCACGGTCGCCACGTGGTGTTCGTGCACCGCGACGATCTCGCCGAGCTCGGAATCGCCGACGGTGCCGCCGTCGACATCGTCAGCGAGTTCGCCGACGGTGTCGAGCGGCGCGCAAGGGGATTCCGGGCGGTGGGCTACCCCGTCGCCCGGGGCACCTGCGCGTCCTACTTCCCGGAGGCGAACGTGCTCGTCCCGCTCGACAGCACCGCGGCGGTCTCGAACACCCCGACCTCCAAATCGGTGGTCGTCCGGTTGGAGCCACGGTGACGCGCGCTGCGTCGGGCTCGGCGCCGATCGTGGCCGTGCGGGCGGGCCAGCGCCGGCAGCGACCCGACCGCCTCGCCACCGAGGAACCGCTGGAGATCCGGGTGGCGGGGCCGGGCCAGGAACCCGTCAGCGCGAGCGTGACGATGCGCACGCCCGGACACGACTTCGAGCTCGCCGCCGGGTTCCTGTTCGCCGAAGGCCTCGTCGCCGCCGCCGACGTGCGCACGATTCGCTACTGCCCGCGAGACGCCACGGGCCACCCCACCGACAACGTCGTCACCGTCGATCTCCGGCGCCGGATCGATCCCGGCGCGTTCACACGGCGCTTCGCCGCCAGCGCCGCGTGCGGCGTGTGCGGGAAGGCGACGCTCGACGACCTCGAGGTCCGCTGCGCGCCGGTCGGCCCGGGGCCGCGCCTCGCGGCCTCGCGCCTGCCCGCCTTCGCCGCGGGCCTACGGGCAGGGCAGACGGTGTTCGACCGCACCGGCGGCCTCCACGCCGCCGCGCTCTTCGACGCCGGCGGCGAGCGCTTGGCGGTGCGCGAGGACGTCGGCCGCCACAACGCCGTCGACAAGATCATCGGCCACGCGCTCCTGGCGGAAGCCCTTCCTCTCGCCGACCGGGTCCTCATGGTCTCGGGACGGCTCGGCTTCGAGATCGTCCAGAAGGCGGCCGCCGCCGGCATCCCCGTCATCGTCGCCGTGTCGGCTCCGTCGACTCTTGCGGTGGAGACCGCCGACCGGTTCGGCATCACCCTCGTCGGGTTCCTGCGCGGCGACGACTTCAACGTGTACTGCCACCCCGAGCGCCTCGACTTCGACGCCTGACGGGCGCCCCCGACGGCCTGCTACCGCACCGGCAGACCGAGCCCGCGGCCGATGAGGAGCCGCTGGATCTCGCTCGTCCCCTCCCCGATCTCGAGGATCTTGGCGTCGCGGTAGAAGCGGCTCACGGGGGTCTCGTCGACGTAGCCGTACCCACCGAAGATCTGGGTCGCGTGCCGGGAGGCGTCGACCGCCACCTCGGTGGCGTGCAGCTTCGCCATCGCGGCCGCCTGCTTGTACGGACGGTTGGCGTCCTTGAGCCAGGCGGCCTTGTACGTGAGCAGCCGGGCCGTCTCGGTCATCACCGCCAGATCGGCACACCGGAACGCCACACCCTGGTTCGCACCGATCGGCGCGCCGAAGGCGAAGCGCTCACCGGCGTAGGCCACGCTCTGCTCCAGGCATCCCTGGGCGAGCCCCACCGCGAGCGCCGCGATCGCGATCCGGCCGTCGTCGAGCGTCGCCAGGAACTGCCGCAGGCCCGCACCCCGCTCCCCCAGGGTGTGCTCCGTCGGGACCCGGCACGACTCGAAGCGCAAGGGGTGCGTGTCGGAGGCGTGCCACCCCATCTTCCGGTAGGCAGGCTCGACGACGAATCCGGGCGTTCCCGACGGGACGACGATGGCGGTGATCTCGTCGTCGGGTCCCGTGCGCGCGGTGACGGTGACCAGGCTCGTGATCGGCGTTCCCGAGTTCGTGATGAACGCCTTGGCGCCGTCGATGACCCACTCCTCGCCGTCGAGCACGGCACGGGTCCGCGTGGCGGCGGCATCGCTGCCGGCATCGGGCTCGGTGAGGCCGAAGGCGGCGATCTGCCGGCCGGCGCAGAGGTCGGGGAGCCAGCGCTCCCGCTGCGCGTCGGTGCCGAAGTTCGCGATCGGGGCCGCGCCCAGGCCTACTCCGGCCTCGAGCGTGATCGCCATCGACGAGTCGACCCGGGCGAGCTCCTCGATGGCGAGACACAACGTGGTGAAGCTCGCGTCCGAGCCGCCGTAGCGCTCGGGGAACGGCAACCCGAAGAGCCCGAGCTCGCCCATGGCGAGCACTGCGTCGGTGGGGAAGGTGTGCTCGCGGTCCCACCGTTCCGCGTGGGGGGCGATCTCGTGCTCGGCGAAGTCGCGCACGACCTTGCGGAAGGCTTCGTCCTCTTCGCGGAACTCGAATTCCATCCGATCAGCCTTCGGCGGACCTGTCCGTGAGAGTGGCGGGTTCGATCCGGGTACGTTACGCCGTCATGGGTGCCCCGGGACCCGCCGAGCTGTTCGACCTCACCGACCGCGTGGCGCTCGTCACCGGAGGCAGCCGGGGGCTCGGCCGGGCGATCGTGCTCGGGTTCGCCCGCGCCGGCGCCGACGTCGTGATCACCAGCCGCAAGCTCGACGCGTGCAAGGCGCTCGCCGCGGAAGTGGAGCGCGAGACCGGGAGGGCCGCGCTGGCGTACGCATGCCACGTCGGCGAGTGGGAGCAGCTCGACGGCCTCGTCGCCGCCGCCTACGACCGCTTCGGACAGGTGGACGTGCTGGTCAACAACGCCGGCATGTCGCCGCTCTACGACCGCGTCGTCGACGTGACCGAGGAGCTCTACGACAAGGTCTTCGCCGTCAACATCAAGGGCCCGTTCCGGCTCACCGCGCTCGTCGGCACGCGCATGGCGGAGAACGGCGGTGGTTCGATCATCAACGTCAGCAGCGTGGGCGCACTCCGCCCCGGTCCCGGCATCGTGCCGTACGCGGCCGCCAAGGCGGGGCTCCACGCGATGACCGCGGCGTTCGCGCACACCTTCGGGCCCACCGTGCGGGTGAACTGCATCGTCCCCGGCAGCTTCATGACCGACGTGACCAAGGCGTGGGACCTCGATGCGTTCGCCGTCGCGGCCCGGCGCTTCGCGCTCCAGCGTGGCGGGGATCCCGACGAGATCGTGGGCACCGCTCTCTACTTCGCCAGTGACGCGTCGAGCTACACGACGGGTACCACCCTCGTGGTCGACGGCGGGGTCCCCTGACCTGACCGGCGCAGGGCCGCGCCGCCGATATGGTGCCCGGGTGCCCCGTCTATCGGTCACGGCGCTCGTCGCGGTCGTGCTCGCGCTCACAGCCGTCGCGTCCGATCAGGCGGGTGGGAACGAGGGCCTCGTGATGCTCACGCCGGTGGCGGGCGTCGACTTCCCCACCGCGCTCGCCGTGCGCCCCGGCGACGACCGGCTCTACGTCGCCGAGCAGGACGGCAGGGTCACGGCGCTGCGCGACGGTGTCGTCGACGCGGTGCCGGTGCTCGACATCGGCGATCGAGTGTCGCTCGGGCGCCGCGAGCAGGGGCTCCTGGGGATGACGTTCTCACCCGACGGCTCGAAGCTCTACGTCCATTACACGAACCGTGAGGGTGACACCCGCCTCGACGAGTACACGATGCTCGACGGCGGCGCCGACCCGGGCACACGCCGCGAGCTGCTCGCCGTCGACCAGCCCGACTTCAACCACAACGGCGGTCAGCTCGCGTTCGGCCCGGACGGCATGCTCTACGTCGGGCTCGGCGACGGTGGTGGGGGCGGCGGCCGCGACGAGGGGCCCGGCCACGCACCCGGCGGCAACGCCCAGTCGCGCGACACCCTCCTCGGCAAGATCCTGCGCATCGATCCCACCCCGTCGGCGACGCAGCCGTACACCATCCCGGCGAACAACCCGTTCGCGGCGGGTGGCGGGCGGCCCGAGATCTGGGCGCTGGGGCTCCGCAACCCGTGGCGGTTCTCGTTCGACCGGCTCACCGGCGACCTCTGGATCGGTGACGTCGGGCAGGGCGCGTGGGAGGAGGTCGACTTCCAGCCCGCCGGCGCGGGCGCGGGCGCCAACTACGGCTGGGCCCGCCTCGAGGCGGGCCACGCCTTCGACGGGACCGCTCCGCCGGACGCGGTCGCCCCGATCTTCGAGTACCCCAACCCCGACGAGGGTTGCGCCGTCACCGGCGGGTACGTCTACCGCGGCACCCGGATCCCCGGCCTCGTCGGTGCGTACGTCTTCGCCGACTACTGCGTGGGCCAGCTGCGGGTCGTGCGCCAGGAGCGCGGCCGGATCGTCTCCTCGCGCGTGCTGAGCACGGGCGTGCCGTGGCTGGCGTCCTTCGGCGAGGACCACCTCGGCGAGCTCTACGTCCTCTCCCACGGCAGCGGGCTCCTGCGCCTCGATCCCGTGCGGCGCTGACCGGTACCTCCTTGCAGAGGATGCGCTAGATATCTAGGGTTTCCTATATATGGCGCGCACGCAGCGAGAGCGGAAGGCCGCCACCCGGGCCCGCCTGCTCCGGGCGGCCTCGGAGCTCTTCGCCCGCGAGGGCATCGACGCAGTGTCGATCGACGCCGTCGCCGACGCCGCCGGCCGCACGTCGGGTGCCGTGTACGCCCACTTCGGCTCCAAACGCGGGCTGGTCACCGCCGTCCTCGACGAGTGGAAGGAGCAGGTCGCCGTGGTGATCGCGGCCGCGTTCGAGGCCGCGCCCGACCTGCCGAGTCGCCTCGACGCGCTGTGGTCGAACTTCGTCGCGCCACCCGACGAGCGCGGCGACCAATGGCTCCTGCTCGAGCACGAGCTCTGGCTGCGCGCCGCCCGCGACGTCGAGGTGCGCGAGCCGCTCGCCGCCCGTTACGAGGACGCCCGCCGGGCGATGGTCGAGGGCGTCGGCACGTGGGGCGAGGAGTTCGGAACCGATCCGGTCGTACCGCCCGACACGCTGCCGACCCTCGTGCTCGGCCTCCTGCTCGGGCTGGAGATGCAGCGCCGCCTCGATCCCCGCGCCGTGCCCGAGGGCACCGCGCTCGCGGGGCTGCTGGCGCTCTTCGGTGTTCGCGCGCCCGAGGCCCCTACCGTCCCGATCGACCCTGAGCCCGTCGACCAGCGCAAGGAGATCGACTGATGGCCACCGTCACCGAGCTCGACATCGACGTCACGAGCCACGACCAGTGGGCCGAGAGCGTCCCCCACGACAAGTTCCGCCGGCTCCGCGACGACGCGCCCGTCTACCGCCATCGCGGTACCGAGGAGGAGATGCCACCGTACTTCTGGGCACTCACTCGTCATGCCGACGTGCAGGCCGCCAACCGCGATTGGGAGACGTTCTCGTCCCAGCGCGGCAGCGTGCATCTCATGGAACGGCCGCCCGACGAGCTCGAGAACTTCCGAACGATCATCGACACCGATCCTCCCGACCATGCGCGGCTGCGCGGCATCGTCAACCGCCTCTTCACTCCCCGGGCGGTGAGCCGCATCGCGGACCACTACCGCGAGGTGACCAACGAGATCATCGCCGGTGCCCTCGAGCACGGCACGATCGACTTCGTGACCACGTTGGCCGCGGAGCTCCCGCTCGTCGCGATCTCCGAGCATCTCGGTGTGCCGGTGGAGGACCGGCACCTGCTGTTCGAGTGGACCAATCGGATGATCGGCCGAACCGACCCGGAGTACGACTTCGGACCCGACGCCCCGATCGAGGCTGCGACCGAGGTCTACGCCTATGCCAACAAGCTGGGCGCCGATCGGCGCCGGCATCCACGCGACGACATCATCACGCGTCTGGTCACCGAGGTCGACGGCGAGGGGCTGGGCGACCACGAGTTCGAGCTGTTCGTGCTCGCGCTCTCGGTGGCCGGGAACGAGACCACGCGCAACGCGATCTCCCACGGCATGCACGCACTGCTCGAGCATCCCGACCAGATGGCCCGCCTCCGAGCCGACACCCCCGGCCTCGTCGACACCGCGGTCGAGGAGATCCTGCGGTTCGCCACCCCGGTGATCCGCTTCCGACGTACCGCCACGCGCGACGTCGAGCTCCACGGCGTCACCATCCGTGAGAACGACCCCGTCGTGCTCTTCTACACGGGCGCCAACTTCGACGAGCGGGTCTTCGACGACCCCTTCCGCTTCGATGTCGGGCGGGACCCCAACCCGCACGTGGCGTTCGGCGGCGGGGGCCCGCACTTCTGCCTCGGCGCCCATCTCGCCAAACTCGAGATCAAGCTGATGTTCACCGAGCTGCTGGCGCGCACGTCGGACATCCAGCTCGCCGGTGAGCCCGAACGACTCCGCTCCAGCTTCATCAACGGACTCAAGCACCTGCCGGTGACGCTCACACCCGCGTAGGGGGCCCGCACCCGCAGCACCGAACGCCGGTTCGCAGCAGGTTGAAGAGTGTTCGTCGACCGTCGTTATGTGCGCCGAGTTCGCGCCTGAGCCAGCGCCAGAGCCGTCGTTCGGTGCCGACGGTGTGCTCAGTCGCGCCCTCGGTGCAACTCCCTCCGGCACGGTCCGTGCTCACGGTACGGACTGCTACGCGGGAGTCGGGGCGCCGATCCCGAAACTCTTGTACCCTCCGGACGGGCTCGACGCCAGAGGAGGCCGACATGGGCGTGTTCAACGGCATGTTTCCGATCCAGGCAGGCAAGGAGGAGCAGGCCCACGCGTTCGCGGCGGAAACAATGGGGGCTCGGCGGGCCGAGTTCGACGCGCTGCAAGGGCGCGCCGACATCACCCGAGAGACGTGGGCGCTGCAGGAGACCCCTATGGGGAGCTTCATGCTCGTGTGGTTCGAGGGCGATGTTGAGAAGGCGTTCGCCGACCTCGCGACCAACGACTCCGATTTCGCGACGTGGTTCCGCGGTCGGGTTCTCGACGTGACCGGTGTCGACCTCGGCGCGCCGTCAGACGAGCAGCCTCCTTCGGTCCTCGTCGACTGGCACGCCTGACCTGCGACGCGGTCGTACCACCGCCCAACGAGGACGCGCCCGACCGCGATCGTCACCGGCTCCCCCGAACCGAGCCCACTCCATCGACCGCGCCATAAATCGGCGTTCCGCGCCAGTGCGGCGCGTGCAGAACGACGCACCGAACGTCACCGGGTCTGCGTCACCAAGCGCGCCAGATCGGCACTTCTTTCGTTCTCGTGCCGGGCGTACCGTCGATCTCTCGATGATGGGCTGGGGCGCCGCTGCTCCGGCGTCGGAGCCTCCGCCACGGACGGGAGGTTCTCGATGGATTTGAGCAGCTCGACTGCGCTGCTCCCTATAGATAGGTCGTTAACTGATAGCGAAGAGGTAGCACTCGCCGGGTTCTTGGCGGGCTACCGAGGCTCCACCCGTGACGCATACGCGTTGGACCTGCGACAGTTCGCTGTGTGGTGCGCGAACCACGAGCGTCGCCTCTTCGACGTGCACCGGGTCGACGTCGAGTGCTTCGGGCGCGAACTGGAAGCGCGTGGGCGGGCTCGAGCGACCATCGCCCGCCGGCTGTGCACGATCGCGGGCTTCTACCGATACGCCGAGGAGGAAGGCCTGATCTCACACTCGCCGGCGATTCATGTGCGCTGTCCCCGCCTCGATTACGAGTCGCACGCGACCGGTCTGGACCGCAACGAACTCGGTGCCCTGCTGGTCGCCGCGGGTCTGTCTTCGGCGCGAGATCACGCGTTGGTGTCCCTGCTGGCGTTGAACGGGCTGCGCGTCTCTGAAGCCTTCGGCGCTGATATCGACGCGCTGGGCCTGGAGCGCGGTCATCGGACGCTGACGGTGACCCGCAAGGGTGGGAAGGTCGTCACGATGCCGCTGGCGCCGCGCGTGGCCCGGGTCCTCGATCTTGCGATCGGTGAGCGCCTCGAGGGCCCGATCTTCGTGGACGGCGCTGGTGAACGACTCGACCGTCACGCCGCCGGGCGGATTGTGCGTCGCATCGCCCGACACGCGGGGATTGCCAGGCCCGTCGGACCTCACACGCTGCGCCACGCCTTTATCACCGCTGCACTCGACGCTGGCGTTCCGCTACGTGACGTCCAAGAAGCAGCTAGTCACGCCGACCCCCGCACCACCATGCGCTACGACCGAGGACGCCAATCCCTGGATCGTCACGCCACCTACATCGTGGC
>DASUUL010000034.1:0-12370 GCA_036374115.1 Acidimicrobiia bacterium
TCGAGCGTGCCGCCGAGCATGCGGCAATGGAATACGAGGGAGTACAGCGGCACGCGCGCGAAGCCGAGGCGCAGGCCGTCGAACACGGCGATCAGCGACACCGGCTCCACCTCGATACCGGTCTCCTCGTACACCTCCTTCACCGCGACCTCCGCGGGCGAGTAGCCCACGTCGGCCCACCCCACCGGGTAGAGCCACACGCCCGAGTCGGCCCTCTGTGTGAGCAGGATCTCGCCGGCGTCGTTGCCGACGACCGCCGCCACCGCGACCTTCGGGGTGACGTAGCCGGCGATGCCCTCGCCCACCGACGCCAGCCATTCCTCGAACATGGCGTCGGATTCGGCTTCCTCGAGCGCGGCGGCACGGATGTCGGCCGCCACCTTGAGCACCTCCTCGAAGCGCTCCTTCTCGTAGAGGCTCTGGGTGAAGCCCAGTCCGGTGCGGGCGATACCCGAGAGGCTCTCGGCCCACCGCAGCAGGTCGGACGCCGCGACCGCGTGAGGCTCGCTCATGGAGCGGAGACTAATGGCGCCTCGCCCACGGACGGACGCCGTGGACGCGCGACGCGGCCGGCAGGGTGGGGGGAGACCCTGCCGGCCGCTGCGCAACCCGTCGTCGCCGTCAGGCGTCGACGAGTGCCTTGCCGTCGCCGTTCGGTGCCGTCTCCAGCACGAAGTCGCCGTAGCCCGCGACGCCGTGCTCGTGGAGGTCGAGGCCGATGCCTTCTTCCTCGTCGGAGACCCGCAGGCCGATCGTGAACTTGATCGCCGCGAAGAGGAGACCGGCCGTCACGATGACGAAGCCGAACACCGCCACCACGCCGATCGCCTGCGAGAAGAGCAGGCCGGCGCCGTCGCCGAGGAACAACCCGCCCTCGGCGGCGAACAGCCCGACCGCGAGGGTTCCGAGCGCACCGCACACACCGTGCACGGAGATCGCGCCCACCGGGTCGTCGATGCCGACCCGGTCGAAGAACGCCACCGCCCAGACGACCACGATGCCGGCGATGCCGCCGATGGCCAGCGCCGCCCACGGGTCGACCGCCGCACACCCGGCGGTGATCCCGACGAGCCCGGCGAGCACGCCGTTGGCCGTCATCGACACCTCGGGCCGGCCGGTCTTGACCCAGACCATGATCATGGCCGCGACCGCGCCGGCGGCAGCGGCGAGCGTCGTGGTCAGGGCGATCTTGCCGACGACAGGGTCGGCCGCCAGCTGCGAGCCCGGGTTGAACCCGTACCAGCCCACCAGCAGGATCAGCGTGCCGAGCACCGCGAACGGCGTCGAGTGGCCGAGGATGGCACGGGGCTTGCCGTCGGGCCCGTACTTGCCCAGACGAGGCCCGAGGAAGAACGCCCCCGCGAGCGCCGCCCAGCCCCCGGTGCTGTGCACGATCGTCGACCCCGCGAAGTCGGTGAACGGTGTGCTCAGCTGCGACAGCCAACCGCCGCCCCAGGTCCAGTGCACGACGACCGGGTAGATCAGCGCCGTGATCACGACGCTGTAGATCAGGTACGACTTGAACTTGGTGCGCTCCGCCATCGCACCGGACACGATCGTGGCGGCGGTGGCCGCGAACGCCACCTGGAAGACGAAGTACGTCGGCACGGTGAGCGTCCCGAACGGTTGCAGATCCTCGAGGAAGAAGCCCTTCGTTCCGAAGAAGTCGTTCCCCGACCCGAACGCGATCGCGAATCCGATGGCGAAGAACGCGATGACGCCGACCATGAGGTCCATCAGGTTCTTCATCATGATGTTGCCGACGCTCTTCGCGCGCGTGAGCCCCGCTTCCAAGAGCGCGAACCCCGCCTGCATGAAGATCACGAGCACCGCGGCGAGCAACACGAAGACGTTGTCGAGCGTGACCTGTACCACGTCGGCGCTCAACTCCGACTCCTGCGCCCACGCCGGCTGGGCCAGCAGCAGAACACCCATGGTCCCGACGACGCCGGCGAGCAGGAACTTGCGTCTCATCTTCCCTCCCTTGGGGTGCACGATGTCACCGGCACGCTAAGGACGGGCCGTTTCGTCATCCGAACGCGTCCGTGAACGACCCGCGTCGCCTTCCTGACGCGCACCTTTCGGGAAGCAGGCGAGGACGCGCAGGGCACCGCCCTACTTGGGCCAGTGCTCCCCGTTCCCGTCGTCGTCGCGGGTCTGCAGGAGGTACCCGCGCGAGCGCACCGTTCGGACGCCGAGCCCGATCGGCGCGATGCGCCGACGCAGCCGCGACATGTGGACGTCGAGCGCGTTGCGGCTCGGACGGTCCTGCGGCCACGCCGCCCGGGCGAGCGACTCGCGCCCGACGACGGCGCCGAACCGGTCGACGAGGGCGGCGGCGAGGGCGTGCTCGACCGGCGGCAGGTCGATCCAGCGGCCCCGGAAGCGCAGCAGGCCGTCGCCGTCGATCTCGGGCCGGCGACCGTGGCGCTCCGCCCGGGCGACGAGCGCCGTGACACGCGAGCGCAGCTCGCGCTCGTCGACGGGCACGCGCACCCAGTCCTCGAGACAGTCGCCGGAGCTGGGCGGGTCGCCCTCGGCTTCCACGAAGAGGAGGCGCGGGGTGCCGGTCGTGCGCAGCGCGACCAGGCGATCCTCCTCCTCGGGCCACCTCACCATCACCACGTCCATCGCGCGGCCCCGTCACTCGGCGGCGATGCTCCTCCGCACATGCGCCGACAGTAGGGAGCAGACGTTTCGGCCTTGTTTCGCCGCGGTGAACAAGGTGTGCCCGACCCGGTCAGGAGGCGGTCAGGTCGGCGGTCAGCCCCTCGTCGAGCGCGGCCCGGAGACGGTCGAGAACGGCGGGATCGCGCACCTTGCCGGTGTTCGCATCGCGCACGTAGAACACGTCGACGACCCGGTCGGCGAGGGTGGCGACCAGCGCGAGGGTCACGTCGAGCTGGAGCTCGGCGAAGACGGCCGCAACCCGGGCCAGGAGCCCGACCTCGTCGGGTGCGTGCACCTCGACCACGGTGGCGAAGTCCGACGCCTCCTGGTCGACGAGCACTTCCACACCGTCCGCCACCGAGGCCGTCGGCCGCCGGTAGCGGTCGGCGCGCTCCCGGAGCTGGTCCTCCAGCGGCAAGGCGCCGCGCAGGGCGTCGGCGAGGGAACGCTCGACCGCCTGCCGCCCGTCGTCGTCGCCGAGACGCCCGAAGCGATCGACCCCGGTGAAGACCTCCAGTGCCATGCCGTCGCGGTGGCTGTAGCCGGCGGCGGCCTGGATGTCGAAGCCGACCAGCGCCAAGACGCCGGCGACGGTGGCGAGCAGGCCGGTGCGGTCGGGCGCCACCACCGTGCACTCGTAGCGGCCGTCGGCGTGCTCACCCCACTCGACCGCGAGGCGCCCGGCAAGCAGCAGCTGCCGGTGGTGTGCGGCCACCTCGGGGTCGAAGGCGGCGGTGTACGCCGGTGGCATGGCGTCGAGGTACGACTCGGCGTCGTGCCGCCCGAGCAAGCCGATGAGGGCGTTGCGCCGCCGGGCCGCGAACGGCGAGTCGACGACGCCGCGTTCGAGCAGCGCATCCGTCTTGAGGAACAGCTCACGGATGAGCGCCGCCTTCGTAGGGTTCCACGCGGCCGGGCCCGTGGCCCGGGAGTCGCCGACGGTGAGCGCGTAGAGCAGGTCGAGGCGCTCGGCATGACCGACGGCACGGCCGAATCGCATCACCGTCGCCTCCTCGGAGAGATCGCGCCGGGTCGCGGTTTCGGCGAGGAGGAGGTGCTGGCGCACCAGCCAGACGAGCGTGTCGACGCCGGGGGCGTCGAGCCCGATCCGGCGGGCCACCCTGCGCGCGAGGTCGGCGCCGGCAGTGGAGTGGTCCCCCGGCAGCCCCTTCCCGATGTCGTGGAGGAGCGCGCCGAGCAAGAGGAGGTCGGGACGCGCTCGGCGAGCCACGTCGCCGTCGAAGCCCTGGTCGTCGAGGAGGGCGGCGCAGTCGGCCACGGCCTCGAGCAGGTGCCGGTCGACCGTGAAGCGGTGGTAGGCGTTGCGCTGGGGCAACGAGCGCACCCGGCCCCATTCCGGCAGCAACCGTTCCAGGACGCCCACGTGATCGAGCGCCTCGAGCACCGGGACCGCAGGGCGGCCGGCACGCAGGAGCGCGACGAACGCAGCCCGCTCCTCCCCGGCCCAGGTCGGCCCGGTCATCTCCAGCCGGAACCGCTCGAGGGTGGCGCGTTCCAGGTCGGCGCGATGCGACGCTGCTGCAGCCGCCGCCCGGAGTACGAGCGCGGTGTCGACCGTGGCGTCGGCGGCGACGTGCACCCGCTGGTCGCGGAGAACGACGCCGGCCGCGAGTGGTCGGTCGCGCCGCGCGAGACGACCGATCGGGCCGCGCTCGGCGGTTCGCAGGCGCGACCACACGTCGGCGGCCACCCAAGAGATGGCGCGACCCGCGGACGCGACCTCGCGCACGAGCTCGTCGGCGTCGTCGAGCCCGAGCGACGCCGCCACCGCGTCCTGGTCCTGGAGCGCCAGGAGATCGGAGCGGCCGCCCGTCACCCGGTGGAGGGCGACTCGGACGTCGAGCAGCCGCGCTCGCGCCGCCGCCAGCCGCTTCGCGTCGTCGGCCTGGAGATACCCGCGCTCGACCAGCGTGGCCATCCCGTCGGGGCCGACCGACCAACCGGCCCACTCGAGGGCCTGCGCGTCGCGCAGGCCACCGGCGCCGTCCTTGAGGTTCGGTTCGAGCATCTCGGCCACCGGCCCGGGATGCTCACGTCGGACGTCGGCGGCACCGGCCAGGGCCTCGACGACGCGGCGGCGACGGCGTTGTGCCAGGCGGCGCGCCTTCTCCGCCAGCTCGTCGCAGAGCGCGGCCTCGCCCCCGACGAACCTCGTCTCGAGCAGCGCGGTGAGCGAGTCGAGCTCACCGTCGGCGAGCGCCAGCGCCTCCTTGATCGTGCGGGCGGAGTGACCGAGCACGAAGCCCGCGTCCCAGAGCGGGTACCACAGGCCGTTCACGGCCTCGGAAACCGCGCCGCGACCGTCGTGGAGGAACATCACGTCGACGTCGGAGGCCGGGCAGAGCTCACGCCGCGCGTACGAGCCGAGCGCCACCAGCGACCACCGGCCCGGTACCTCGACCTCGGCGAGCAGCCGCGTCAGCACGGTATCGAGCGCGTCACTCAGCGCCCGACCGAACTCGACTCCCCGGAGCGTGTCGTCGGCGAGGAGCCGAGCCCGTTCGTCTCGGAGCTGGGCCGCGAGCATGACCTTCATTCTGACGCTGGTCCGGGACCGATCGCGCGGCGCCCGGACCGGCGCCGGGGATCAGAGCGCGTCCGTACCGGTTTCCCCGGTCCGAATGCGCCAGGCGTCGTCGATCGGGACGATCCAGACCTTGCCGTCGCCGATCTTGCCGGTACGAGCCGCCTCCACGAGGCGTTCCGCGACGCGCCGGGCGTCACCGTCGTCGACGAGCACCTCGATTCGCACCTTGGGCACGAAATCGATCTGGTACTCGGCGCCGCGGTACACCTCGGTGTGACCGCGCTGGCGACCGAAGCCTTGGACATCGGAGACGGTGAGACCCTGCACGCCGAGCTCCTTCACCGCCTCCTTCACGTCGTCGAGCTTGAACGGCTTGATGATGCCGACGATCAACTTCATTCGTGTGCGTCCTCTCTCCCGCCGGTCGCTCTGGCAGCCGGCAGGGTCATACGCGCTCGAGCGCGTAGCCGGTTTCGGCGTGCTGGGTCTGGTCGAGCCCGATCTCCTCGTCTTCGGCGGGCACGCGGATGCCGCCGGGGACGACCGCACGCAGCACGAGCGCGATGAGACCCGAGACCACCAGCGAGAACGCCAGCACGACGGCGACGGCAAGGACCTGCTCGCCGAACAGGCTCCAACCGCCCCCGAAGAACACCCCGTCCGCGCCGATCCCGGTGGCGGACGCGTCGGCGAAGAGCCCCAGCAGGATCGACCCGATGAGCCCGCCGACGAGGTGCACCGCAACGACGTCGAGCGAATCGTCGTAGCCGAAGCGGAACTTCAGCGAGATGGCGAGATAGCAGACGGCACCTGCGATCGCACCGATCGCGACGGGTGCGATGCCGCCGACGAACCCGGCGCACGGCGTGATGGCGACGAGCCCGGCGACCGCTCCCGACGCCGCCCCGAGGGTGGTGGCGTGCCCCGTCTTGACCCGCTCGACGATCAGCCAGCCGAGCATGGCCGCCGACGCCGCGATGAAGGTGTTCATGAACGCCTGGG
Source organism: Acidimicrobiia bacterium (assembly GCA_036374115.1). Classification (GTDB taxonomy): domain Bacteria; phylum Actinomycetota; class Acidimicrobiia; order IMCC26256; family JACDBD01; genus JACDBD01. Next base: position 6,221 of record DASUUL010000034.1, read on the forward strand.
CGGCGACGCCGTTGGCGGCGAGCGCCGAGCCGGCGTTGAAGCCGAACCACCCGAACCAGAGGATGCCGGTGCCGAGCAACGTGAACGGCAGCGAGTGCGGCGGCATCGCCTCGCGGGGCCAGCCGATGCGCCGTCCGAGCACGATGATGAGGGCGAGGGCGCCTGCGCCGGCGTTCACGTGCACGACGGCTCCGCCGGCGAAGTCGAGGGCGCCCCGCTCGAACAGCCACCCGCCGCCGAAGATCCAGTGCGCAACCGGGCTGTACACGAGGATCGACCACAGGGCGATGAACGCGACCCATGCACCGAACTTCATCCGGTCGGCGATCGCTCCCGTGATGAGTGCGGGCGTGATGATCGCGAACGTCATCTGGAACGCGACGAACGCGACGTCCGGCACGCCGGGGGCGAAGTTCCCGACCCCGGATGCGATGTCCTTGAGTCCGAAGAAGTCGAGATTTCCGAGCCAGCCGCCGTCACCGAGGCGACCGAACGCAAGGGTGAAGCCGAGCACGACCCAGAGCACCGCGACGAGCCCCAGGCAGAAGACGTTGTTCATGAGCATGCTCAGCACGTTCTTGGCCCTGACCATGCCTCCGTAGAAGAGCGCCAGACCGGGCGTCATGAACATGACGAGCGCCGTGGCCGTCAGCACCCAGGCGGTATCGCCCGAATTGATCTCCACGCGTCACCTCCAGCTCCGCGAGTTCACAGATTCGGGACAGCTTGCGGGCACGCAATGGCAGGGGTGTTACCGCAGTATGAACTGCGTGTTTCGACTCGGGCAGGGTCGTCAGGCGCGGATGTGCACGCCGGGGGCGAGCCCGTCGAGCTCGGCCGCAGGCACCGGGCGTGAGAACAGGAACCCCTGAGCGGCGTCGCACTGCAGCCCGACCAGCTCGTCGCGCTGGCCGGCCGTCTCCACACCTTCGGCGACGACGGTAAGGCCCAGCGCATGGCCCAGGCTCACCACCGCGGCAACGATGGCGCTGTCGGCCCTGGCGTCGGCAGGGAGCGCGTCGAGCCAGTTCTCGCCCACGATCTCCGCGACCGTCCGGCCGTAGTAGCGGACATAGGCCCCGTTCGCGAACGTGATCGTGCCGCTGCGCGCGTAGCGGCAGATGAGCTCGGTTTGATCATCGACGATGGCGCGGTAGCGCCGCTCGCTCGCCCGGAGCTCCTCCGCCGGCGGCGCTCGGTGACGTCACGAACGTTGAGCACCGTGCCCTGCACGGCGGGATCGTCGAGGCGGTTGGTCCCGATGATCTCGACGTGCCGGTAGGAACCCGTTGCGTCGCGCACCCTCAGCTCGACGTGGTCGGTGCGCCCAGAGAGACCAGCCAGGCGCACTTCGCCGCTGCCGGTCCTAATCCGGACGAATCGCCCGCGCCTTTGCGAGCCCCCACGCAAGAAGCAGCGGGCCCAGGCTCTCGTCACCGATGTCGGCCAGCGAGCGGGGCACGAGCCCGTATCGATCGTCGGGCCAGGCACGCTCGTCGAACGCGTCGCGTTCGACGGGGGGCACGCCGAGGTCGCGGAGGAGCTGGGTGGGCTCCCGGTAGGCACCGCGGACGATCTCGAGCGGCGTAGCCCGCTGCTCCGCGGGCGCGGCGGCGAAGAGCGTGCGGAGACCGTGCAGGACCCGGTCGGTCGCGGCGCGGCCGGCGGCGCGCGCGTCGCGTCGGGCCCGGTCGCGAGCGGTCGCAGGGACCCGTCCCCAGGCGTCGAGGATGCGCTCGACCTCCCGCTCCACCCATCCCGGCAGGCAACGTTCGACGCCGACCAGGATGGCCTCGCCGGTCTCGTCGAGGCGGGCGCGGGCTTCGGATGCGTCCACGGGAGCTCGAGCTCTGCCTACGACTCGAGCACGTCGCCTTCCATCCGATTCACCGTGCAACCGAGCTCTTCGAGATAGGCGATCGAGGCGTCGAGCGGGCCGGGCTCCCCGCTCATCTCGAGGATGATCCACCCGGAGTGGTCCTCGACGTTGGCGCGGCGGATGTTGGGCACCACATCGAACTCCTTGATCACCTCGTAGATGAGGGGGCGATCCACGAGTGCCTCGGGGAACGAGACGAAGAGGCGCACACGCGACATCACGGAACGAGCCCCGCCCGCGCGAGGGCGTCGGCCGGGTCGAGCAGCAGACCGGTGAAGAACGGGCCGAACTCGGCGTACCGTGCCGACACGGCGTCGAAGCGCATCTCGTAGACGATCTCCTTGAGCGCGGCAGGGTCGTCGGCGAGCAGCGTGACCCCCCATTCCCAGTCGTCGAGACCGACCGAGCCGGTGATGAGCTGGAGGACCCGGCCGGCGTACGCGCGCCCGATCCGGCCGTGGCCCAGCATGAGCTCCTTGCGCTCGCCGAAGTCGAGCTCGTACCAGTTCGCCCCGACAGCGCGGCGCTTGGACATCGGGTAGAAGCAGATGGCCCGTCTGTGCGGAAGATGCGGGTACAGACGCTGGCGTGCCCGCTCCTCGTCGTCGGTGTACTCGGAGCGCTCGGTGAGTGAGACGTACGACGAGCGCGGCGTGAGCGGGGCCTCGATCAGCTCGTGCTGGAAGGCGTGGAGGCGGGCGAGGTCGGGCCCCAGCGCCATGAACCCGAGCTCGGCCTTGTGCCCGAGGACCACGAACGTGAGCACCTGGTGCTCGTCGCCCCGGAGCGACGCCACCGCGTCGAGGATCCGCTTCGCGCCCCCAGGCTCGGCGTCGGCGCGGCTTCGGTCGACGTCGTAGAAGAGATGCAGAACGCCCCACCCCTCCGACGGCGTCACCGGCTCCATGACACGAGGCTAGTCACGACCAGCCGATGCCCCGACACTGCGCGGACGCGAAACGACCGCCCCGGAGGGCGGCCGCTTCGTTCGTGCTGAGTCGGTCGTGGGCTAGAAGTCCATCCCGTCCATGCCGCCGGGCATCCCGCCGGGAGCACCGGCCATCGGCTGCTCCTTCTCGGGCTTGTCGGCGACCACCGCCTCGGTGGTGAGGAACAGGCCCGCGATGGACGCGGCGTTCTGCAGCGCCGACCGGGTGACCTTGGCAGCGTCGATGACACCGGCCTTCACGAGGTCCTCGTACTCACCCGTCGCCGCGTTGAGACCCTCGGAACCGTTGAGGCCGCGCACCTTCTCGACGATGACGCCGCCTTCCATCCCGGCGTTCAGCGCGATCTGCTTGAGCGGCTCCTCGAGCGCCCGGGCGACCAGCCTGGCGCCGGTGGCCTCGTCACCTTCGAGCTTGCCGGCGAGCGTCTGCACCTTCTCCTGGGCCCGCAGCAACGCCACGCCGCCGCCGGGAACGACGCCCTCCTCGACGGCTGCCTTCGTGGTCTGGACGGCGTCCTCGATGCGGTGCTTCTTCTCCTTGAGCTCCACCTCGGTGGCCGCGCCGACCTTGAGCACCGCCACACCGCCGGACAGCTTGGCCAGGCGTTCCTGGAGCTTCTCCCGGTCGTAGTCGGAGTCGGTGTTCTCGATCTCCTGCTTGATCTGGTTGATGCGACCCTGGACATCTTCCTTGCTCCCGGAGCCCTCGACGATCGTGGTCTCGTCCTTGGTGACCACGACCTTGCGGGCCCGCCCGAGCAGGTCGAGGCCGATGTTCTCGAGCTTGAGACCGACCTCCTCCGACACGACCTGGCCGCCGGTGAGGACCGCCATGTCCTGGAGCATGGCCTTGCGGCGCTCGCCGAAGCCGGGGGCCTTCACCGCCACCGACTTGAACGTTCCCCGGATCTTGTTGACGACCAGCGTCGCCAGCGCCTCACCCTCGACGTCCTCGGCGACGATCACGAGCGGCTTGCCGCTCTGCATGACCTTCTCCAGCACCGGGAGCATGTCCTTGACCGCCGAGATCTTGCTGCTCACGAGGAGCACGTAGGCGTCGTCGAGGACAGCCTCCATGCGCTCGGGGTCGGTCACGAAGTAGGGCGAGATGTAGCCCTTGTCGAAGCGCATACCCTCGACGAGGTCGAGCTCCATCCCGAAGGTCTGGCTCTCCTCGACGGTGATCACGCCGTCGGTGCCGACCTTGTCGAGCGACTCGGCGATCATGGAGCCGATCTCGCTGTCGGCGGCCGAGATGGCGGCCACGTTGGCGATCTGTGCCCGGTCGGTCTCGACATGCTGCGAGTCGGCCTTGATCGAGTCGACGGCGGTCTCGACGGCGGTCTCGATGCCCTTCTTCAGGCCCATCGGGTTGGCGCCGGCGGCCACGTTGCGGAGACCCTCGCGCACCATCGCCCACGCCAGCACGGTGGCGGTCGTGGTGCCGTCACCGGCGACGTCGTCGGTCTTCTTGGCGACCTCCTTGACGAGCTCGGCACCGATCTTCTCGTACGGGTCCTCGAGCTCCACTTCCTTGGCGATCGAGACGCCGTCGTTGGTGATGGTGGGGGCGCCCCACTTCTTCTCGAGCACGACGTTGCGGCCCTTGGGCCCGAGGGTGACCCGGACGGCGTCGGCGAGCTTGTTCATGCCCGTCTCGAGCGACCGGCGGGCGTTCTCGGCGTAGGCGATCTGCTTGGGCATCGCGTCACAACCCCCTGTGGGAAGGGCCCCTGGTGGGCGGGATCTCGTTCGACTGGCACCGGTCGCCGGGCGTTAGCACTCGTCACGACCGAGTGCTAACAGCTTGGCACTCTCCCTCCGAGACTGCAAGTCCGGGCCGGGGCGGAACGGCCGCGCGCCCCACCCCGGCGCCAACAGATCCCGGTCAGGTGACCGTGAACGTCGTGACCATCCCCTCGTGGAGGTGCGACTCGGTCTCGCCGCTCTCCTCCTCCTCGACGATGTTGCAGACGAGGGTGTACTCGCCGGGCGTGAGGTCGAAGACGCCGCTGCAGGTCGTGCCGGGCGGGAACGCCTCGATCTCGCCGACGAGCGCGCCCTCGGGCAGCTCGTCCTCGACGAGGGCGCCGTCGTCGTCGAGGGGCAGCGCGTCGGGGGCGACGCCCCGGACGATCACGACCTCGTGGGGCTCCTCGCCGTTGTTCTCCACCACGAACCCGATCGCGCCGGCGGGCGCCGAGGAGGTCTCGAGGTCGATGGCCCACTCGGTGAGCTCGATGTTCACCCGGGTGTCGGCGGTGGCGAGGTCGCCGACGGGGATGCACTCGCCGGCCGCGGTGCCCGTCGCCGATCCGGTGGCCGATCCGGTGGCGGAGCCGGAGCCCGTACCGGAGCCGGTGCCCGTCTCGCGAACGTCGGAGCCGTCGTCGTCACCGCACGAAGCGGCACCCAGGGCCAGGGCCCCGGCGACGAGCGCGATCAGGAAGGAACGCTGACGCATGGTTGTGCCTCTCTCGTGTGTTTGGGTTCGGGGATCCGTGGTGGGTGCGCCGGGTCGGAACGAGACGCCACCGAGCGCCACCCCCAGGCCGCGAGCATCGCAACGGCCAGGTACCAGAGGGCGCGCACCAACGTGGTGCCCGGCGGCACGAGGCGCCCGTCGGGGAGCGCGAGCCGCCACAGGCGGTACAAGGGAAAGCCGGTGTCCTCGAAGCCGACGACGAGGCGCCGGTGACCGAGAAGGCCTTCGACCGTGAGCCAGGCGACCGCCCCGGCGCCGGCGACGGCACCCGCGGCGAGCCATCCGCGCGCGCGCGCGTAGCGCGCCGCCCACCACGCGATCGCGAGCACGGCGCAGGGTAGGACCACAACCACCTGGCGGCCCGGCCACCACCATCCGTGCATGGTGCGGGCGACGAAGGTGGCGTTGAGCCATCCGGCTGCCAGCGGCGCGCCGAGCGCGATCCAGCCCGGCGGGCGGATGCGCACCAATGCCACCAGCGCCGGCACCGCGAGCAGGAACGCCGGCTGCCAGGCGGCGAGCCCGAACTCCCGATCGACGAGCAGGCCGAGCAACCGGACCGATCGCCCGGCGTAGTCGGGGTCGCGGCCGATGACGGTGGCCTCGCCGTCGGGGAAGTGGTAGCCGCTGGCGTACACGGTCCAGCCCTCGTAGAGCACCAGATGCAGCGCGAGGTACACGATTCCGGCGAGACCCACCGCGCCGGAAAGTGCCAGCGCGGTCGTGCGGTCGCCGCGCCGCCACAGGCGGACGAGCCCGACGGCGACGAGTGCCGCCGCGACCGGCGCGTACTTCACCGACAGCCACGGCAGCGCGACCACGGCCGCGGCCAGCCCG